>JANNQE010001338.1:0-15717 GCA_031441625.1 Planctomycetia bacterium | reverse complement strand
CCTTCATGCTTCGATTCCACTTTTCCTCATACCGCCTCAGGGCCAGGTACAAGACCTTCAAGAGCGACTCATCGTTTGGGAAGTGTCCGCGGTACTGCAGGAGCTTCCGAAGGCTCGAGCGCCGTCGCCGACGCGTGCAAGGAGGGGGCGAAGCAGGCCATGAAGGAGGTGGTGTTGGAACTGCTCACCAACCCGGACGTGCGGGCCCTGCTCAACACGAGCGTGCCCGTCCCGCCGCCCACCCAGACGGTGCCGACCGTGACGAAGCCGAACTGGTGGCACACGCTGAAAGCCAAGATGGCGGAGTGGAAGGACGCCGCCCTCGACCGGGCGACGGCGGCCGTCCAGGCCGTGACGCTCACCGCCCGCATGCTCACCGCCGTGCTGCCGCTCCGGCGGATCGCCCTGGTGACGCTCGGCGTCGGGCTGGCCGTCGGGCTGACCGCCCTGCTCGTCTACCACTTCTGCCCGCCGGCGCTGGCCGCGGCGGTGAGCGGGGTGGGGGCGGCCGTCGCCGCTGCGTTCGGTCAATTGACGGGCGGACTGCGGAAGGGCGGCTGGCTCGTCGCTCGTTGAACGAGTTTGGTGACGGGGAGCGGGAATCGTCCGGCCGGTCGCGCACTCCGTTCTGGGGTGCGTCAGCCCGTGCGGACGAGGACACGATCCCCTTCGGCTCTCTCACCCACTCCCCGAGACGCGCTCATGTCGAAAACTGTCCTGCTCGACGACTGGCACCTGTCGTTCCGAATCCATGTGGCAATGTCCGATATCGATGTGCGAGCCGTCGTCGCCTATTGACCAGCATCAAGTTCACCGCCGCCGTTTGTCGGGCAATGAGGTCTGTGCTGCCGATTACCAGCACCGTGCGTTGAAGCCCCTGCGGGGGACGTTCACCCGCTGACGACAACCCACCACTGTCTACCACCCCGAATCGCCGGGGTTAGCAGCGTGCTTTGCTTTAGCCGTCAGCTTATGGGCCGGTCCTCGTCAGACCACAACTTGTCCGCCCGTGGGTTTGCAGCAATCGTGGAGGCTTCGGTCGACCTGTCGTTCAGCCGGAGTGGAGCGGGGTTGTGGTTCCATCTGTTCGCCGACCGATACGAGCGGCGAAGCCTGTTGATCAACAGCAACCTGCCGTTCGACAAGTGGGGGAGAGTGTTCCAGGGGGAACGCATGACGGCGGCGTTCATGGACCGCCTAACGCACCAGTGCGAGATCCGGGAGTTGACCGACGAGAGCGACCGCTTCTGGGAATCCATGCCGGCGAAGCGGGCCAAGGCGGGTAGAACAACCAAGTTGAGTATGGCCAAAAAGTGCCCCCATTCACCCCCGCTTCAGTGGACCTGGATTCGGTGTGAATCACCAACCAGGGACGTCGCGTCGAAAATTCAGTTCGGGTCGCCGACGAGGATGAACGCGGCCCAGTACTTGGGGTGGGCGAACGGCTTGTCGCCAGGCTTCTCCACCTTCGGGATGTCGCCCACGATGACCGCCTTCTTCTCCCCACGGCTGGCTCGCACGACGCCGTCCCGCAACTGAGCCCCCGCCTTGAGGGCGTCTTCAGCGGTCAGGTCGCGGAGCCACTCCTTGGCCTCCTTCAGGGCCGCCGCCTTCGGCATCGGCCCCTTCAGCCCGTCCCGCTTGCCCAGCAGGTTCTGGTAGAAGCGGGTCATCAAGAGCGCGGTGGCGGTGTCGTCCACCTCCCACAGGCTCAGGCATACGGCCCGCGACCCCTTCACCAGGAACGCCTGGGCGAACCCGAGCAACCCCTCTCCGCCCGCCTTCACACCGATGGCCGTTTCACACGCCGACAGGGTCACCAGTTCGGCGTCCAGTTCCCAGTAGTCGAGCACCTCGCGGGCGGTCACCGCGTTGTCAAGGAGCGGCTCGCCGGTCTTTGCCAGCGACTCCCGCGGCTGGTCTTGGGACAGCACCAGCCGCGACTCCAGCGCCCGCACCGTGTTCCCCTTGCCGTGGGCCGCGAAGTGCAAGTAGCGGAAACCCTTCAGCGCCCCGGACTGGCGGAGGGCGTCCACGTTCGGCTCGCTCGCCTGGCCGTCGAGAAGCACCTTCGGCTTGTCGAACAGCCCGGCGATGCGGGTCACCTCGTGCCGGGTGCCAGGGATGTCGCCGAACTGGTCCCCGCGGTTCACCGCCAACAGCAGGTCGTCCCGACGCCGGCGGTCGGCCAGGGCCTGCGGGGCCGGGTCCTTGGCCAGCACGACCCCGAGCGGCCCTAGTGTGACTCGCACAGTCTTCTCGTCCGCCTTCCCATCGGCACCAGACCGCCAGAACGTCAGCGCCGCCTCCTTGGCCTCGGCTGCCTTGCCGAGTGCGGCCTTCAGGTCGTCGCCCGTCTTGGTCGGGGTGTCGGCGTAGCTCAGGAGCACGTCCCCGACCCGCAGTCCGGCCTTTGAGGCAACGCCGTTCGGGTCGAGTTGCTCGACCAGCAGTCCGTGCGGCGGGAGGGCGGCGACGACGACCGGGCGGGGCTTCTCGGTTTCGTAGATGGCGTCCCCGACGGCCAGCAGGGTGGGCGCTCGCTCCGCCTTCTTCGGCAGCCGGGCAAGGAATGTGCCGGACGGGATGTAGCTGACCGTGAACTCGGGGGCCAGCACCTCGACCGGCACCCCGGCCATCGGTCCGGTGGCGGTGACGTACAGCGTCTTCACCCCGCCCAGGTGCTTGAGCACCGGGTCCAACCGCTGAGCGCGGAGCTTCTTGGTCAGTTCGGCGGCATCGGCCGCGGAGGCCGGCACGATCTTCCTCTCGCCGTCGCCACCGAGTGCGACCCGGAGGCGGCCCGGCAGGACGGAGTCGTCCGTGGACCATTTCTCCTTCTCACCTGTGCCCGGGAGCCGCACCCACACCGGGTCGGCGGCCGGGCGGACCACGCACGCCCACGACTCGAACACCCGCGCGCCCTCGACCAAGTCGAGCCAGCACACCCAGGCGGCGTCGGCCGGCAGTGCCTTCTCGATGGCGGTGAGGTCGGCCACCTCGCGGCGGCTGACCGTCACCGCCAGTTCGGCCAGTTCCGCGTCCTGCTTCTTCCGCTCCGCGGTCAGGGCTTCGAGTTCCTTCCGCTCGGCTTCGGTCGGCTTCGGGCGGGTGGCGAGGAACAGGACGCGCGGCTGGAGCCCGGCGAGGTCGGCGACTAGTCGGTCGCGGCGGGCGGCCTCGTCCAGTGTGAGGGCGGCGGCGCGGCGAGCGGCCTGTTCGTCCAGCAGCCCACGGGCGAGGCTGGCCTCCAGGGTGACCGTTGCGGCTACCGGATCGCCACGGAGCGCTCGTGTCGCCGCCAGCAATTGTGACGGGCCGGCGTTCCCGGCGATCGCCCGGTCGAGGCCATCGGCAGCGGTCAGCCTGTCGGCCTCGGTGGCGGCAACGGCCTCCTTGAGGAGCGGTTCGGCGTCGGCGGACCTGCCCTGGGCGCGGTACAGCAAGGCCAAATTGTTAAGGCTAAGGGCGGTGGACGGGTGGACGTCCCCGAGGGCCTTACGGGCCACCGCCAGGGCCTCCTTGTACAGTGGCTCTGCGTTTGCATCCTTACCCTGGACGCGGTACAGGCCAGCCAGGTTATTGAGGCTGGCGGCGGTGGACGGGTGGGCGTCCCCGAGAGCCTTGCGGTACACCGCCAGGGCCTCTTTATACAGCAGCTCGGCGTCCGCGTAATTACTCTGGTCGCGGTAAAGCTCGGCCAGATTGTTAAGGCTAAGGGCGGTGGACGGGTGGGCGTCCCCCAGCGCCTTTCGGCGGACCGATAAGGCCTCCTTGTGCAACGGCTCGGCGTCCGCGAGGCTGCCCTGGGCACGGTAAAGCTCGGCCAGGTTATTGAGGCTGGTGGCGGTGTCCGGGTGGGCGTCCCCGAGGCCCTTACGGGCACCCGCCAGGGCTTCCTTGAGCAGCGGTTCGGCGTCCGTGTGCCGGGCTTGGGCGTGGTACAGCGCGGCAAGGTTGCCGAAGCTCTGGGGGATGGACGGGTGGGCGTCCCCAAGGGTTTGGCGCCGGATCCTCAGCGCTTCCTTGAGCAGCGGTTCGGCGACCGCGTACCGGGCCTGGTCGAGGTACAGCAGGGCGAGGTTGCTTAGGCTGGCGGCGGTGTTCGGGTGGGAATCCCCGAGGGCCTTGCGGCGGACAGCCAAGGCCTCCTTGTGCAGCGACTCGGCGTCCGCATACCGGACCTGGGCGTGATACAGCATGGCGAGGATGTTGAGGCTGGTGGCGGTGTCCGGGTGGGAGTCCCCGATCGTCTTGCGTGACTGCGCGAGGGACTTCTCCGCCAGCGGCTGGGCCTCACGGTACTTGCCTTGCCGGATGAGGGCGAAGGACTGACCGTCCAGACGGTTCCGCTCCGTGATCTGTTCCTTCTGCTCGGCGGTCTGATTACGCGCCAGATCCTTCACCCGCCACTCGACATTCTTCACCTGCCAGTGGTCGATACCCTGCACCTTCGTCCGTAGGGCGAGCAGCTCCTCGGCGGCCGTCCGCGCCTCGTCCCGCTTGTCGGCCGCCTCCAGCTTCTTGATCTGCTGCTCCAGTTCGGCCGCCCTCTTCGCGTCGTCGCCGGTCAGCATCCGCTGCCACTGCGGCTTCGTCGCCGGGGCGTCCTTCTTCGGCTCCTGGGCGGCCACCCCCGCCGCGAACACGCACAGCGCCACGAACATCCCGCGCATGGGCGAACCCTCCCGTAAAGTTTGTCGTTCGTCTTTCCAAACTCGGTCACTTGGCCGCGCGCACCGGGAACGCCAGCGCCGCCGCCGCCGGCGACCCGGTCTGCGCCTTCAGCCAGTCCACCAGGGTCACCACCGGCGTCCGGTCGGCGACCGACTTCTCCCCACGGCTGCCGCGGGTACTCGCCTGGCCTGGGGTGAACGCCTCCAACTCCCGCCCGTCGTCCAGCATCACCACCGCCGGCGGTGTGGGCTGTGGCTTCCACGGCCCGCCGGCGTGCTTCTGCCGCCACTCCTTGTAACTCGGCAGAGGTTCCTCTGACGTGACGACGGCCACCGCCCACAGCCCCGGCCCGTCGTCCAGCCCGTACAGTGCGTCCCGCCGCTTCGACGGGTAGAACGGGCGGTCCGTCTTCTCGGGAATGTCGGTGTCGTCCTGCGGGTCCAGCACCTGATCGACCCCGTCGGCCCGGAACACGATCAGGTAGCAGTACACTGGCCGCGACAGGGTCACTTTCACCCCGATCGCCTCGTCGGTGGCCGCCGCCGGGTTCCCGTCGTAGCCGAGCAGCAGCAGCGGCTTGTATTGGCCCCCGCCCAGATCTTTGTGCGGTCGGACTTCGAACTTTTCGACAGTCAACGTTGCCAACCGTGGAGGTACAGTCAAAGCTCCCGCTTGCGATTGGCCCGGCATTTCCTTCTGGTCCCCAGGCGACCCGGATTCGCGGGGCAGGTTTCCGGGACACTGTACGAGCAGCAGGACGACGACGACCGCGATGACAGCCACAGCGCCAAGGATCAGAGGGACGAGCCGCCGGCGGCGGGAGGATGCTGTCGAGGCGAACGCGACTGTCTCGTCCCCGAGGGCGAGTCGGGAAAGTTCGTCGGCGACCGACACGGCCGTCGGTCGGTCCTCCGGCTTCTTCGCCAGCAACCGCATGACGAGGTCGGACAGTGCCGTGGGCACCGCCGGGTTCACCTCGTGGGGCAGCTTCGGGGTGTGGTCGGCGACCGCCCGCAAGGTGGCGGTGAGTGTCGGCCGCCGGAACGCGGCCGTACCCGTCGCCATCTCGTACAGGGTGGCTCCGAGGGCGAACAGGTCGGCCCGGGCGTCCACGTCCAGTCCGTCCGCCTGCTCCGGGGCCATGTACGCCGGGGTGCCGAGCACGCCACCCGGTCGGGTGAGTGAGTCCGCACTGTCGGCGGCCCGGGCCAGTCCGAAGTCGAGCACCTTCACCCGCCCGCCCGGCGCTTCGAGCCACAGGTTGGCCGGCTTCACGTCCCGGTGCACCATCCCCTTCGCGTGTGCCGCGGCCAACCCCATCGCCGCCTCGCGTCCGATTCGCGCGACATCCTCCGCGGGCATCGGCCCGGCCTTCAATCGATCCTCCAGCGACTGCCCGGCAAGTAGGGGCATGACGATGTACGGCACATTTCCGTCCTCACCGACGTGCCACACCGGGACTACGTGATCGTGTTCCACGGCCGCGGCCGCCCGCGCCTCCCGCAGGAACCGCTCGCGGAACCCCGGGCGGGCGGCCACCTCGGCCCGCATCACCTTCACCGCCACCCGCCGCCCGAGTCGCGGGTCCTCGGCCGCGTACACCTCGCCCATCCCGCCACGGCCGAGCCGGCGGATCACCATGTACTCTCCGATCGTCGCCGGCAGGCGGTCGGGCACCTCCACCGTGTCGTCATTCGGGACGTCGGGGCGGTTTCCCGCCAGGGGAGTTTCTCCGGACGAGAGGAATGCGTTCAGCCGGTCGGCAGCGGCGATGGCGGCGGCCACTGCCGGGATGAGTTCGGGGGCGTCGTGGCAGACCTCCTCGACCGGCAACGGACGGCCGGCGGCTCTGGCCTGGTGCCAGACGGACACGAGATCGTCCACTCGCGGGTCGCTTGTCATCGAACGTGATACCCCAGACAGAAACCGTTCGGTCGCTCGGCGAGTTCGTTAACCACGGACTTAGGGCGAATGCAGTCTGTGTGTGGTGATTAGACCAACCGTACAAGCTTCCGTCCACTCGGAAACGGCGGAGAATGTCCCCCGCCGGCCTGCACCATCAGTTCCGCCAGATGATGGCGAACGCCTGCTGGTTGACGGTCGCACTCGCCGGCCCGAACCCGTAGGTGTAGCCGACGGTCGTCCACTTGACCGCGAAGGAGCCGGTGTCAATGTCTCGCCCCTCCAGCAGTGCCATCAGGATCTCCTCCTTCAACCCGTCGATGTCCCCGCCCGTCCCATCCGCCTCTGCCGCGTGTTGGTTGGCGATGGTGGTCTACCCGCGGGTACGAGACCCGTCGCCCGAACCGGACACGGAATCTCGATTTTGTTCCGTCGCGAGGGGATTACGAGTTACGCAGTTGGCCCCAGAGAGCCAGTTGTGACCGGAATATGGATGCGACAGGGCAAAATGGGCAAGGCCCGCTCTTTCCCAAACCCCCAGAAGACGGGCAACTGCGTAACTCGTAGGGATGTCGGCTGAAAAAAGCCAGGCGACGGTCAATCAAATGGAAGTGGGGCATGAGGTGGAAGGGCGAGAGTGAGCATGCATCGCCTCCAGCAGCACCACCGCTCCACACCAGTCAGCCAGGAATTGGGCTGTTGAGACTCGCACCACCCCCCGCGCCGGGTCGCCGACAGTCATCCCCAGCGGGCCAAACGCGAAAAGGGTTACGTAGTGCACGTTTCGCAGGTGGGCAACGACCGGAAGTAGAACGTTCGGCAGAAACGCAGGGCAGACCCGGACGGCGTTCGCCCGCAACCCGATCCGTTCGGCGAGTCCGGCCAGCGCGGACACACTCGCCCCGCGGCTGTCGAGCGACACATGTGGGCGGAGGTCGGCTAACCCGACCG
Source organism: Planctomycetia bacterium (assembly GCA_031441625.1). Classification (GTDB taxonomy): domain Bacteria; phylum Planctomycetota; class Planctomycetia; order Gemmatales; family Gemmataceae; genus JALHQU01. The sequence continues at coordinate 8,187 of JANNQE010001338.1, read as the reverse complement.
ATCGCCCGTGGTGCCGGGCGACCATGCCCAGTGCCGCCAGCCCGCACTCCTCCGCCCGCTCTTGCACAACCCACGGGTAGTCGGGTGCCAGCTTGCCGCCGTAGACCGTCACCGTCTGGCCGGGCGGATCCCCGCAAGGGCGGTCGGGTTGAGGGCGTCCAGCTTTCGAAGCAAAACAACATGCCGCTCGACCTCGGGCAGCATTTCGGGGCACTCGCGACACAACTCGGCCGGAGGAATCTCGATCCCGCGGGCGAACGCCTGCTGCCAGGCGTCGAGGATCGAGTCGAGACCGGCGTCCGGCAGCGGGGGCGTATCGGGCACGGGTGACCTCGGGACCGCTGGGGTGACGACTGTTATCCGCACGCCGGGCTCCGGCGTCAAACGCAAACGCCGCACGGGTCGATCCCGTGCGGCGTCGGCAGGTCGGCTTCAGCCGCGGTGCGTGTAACCCTGGAAATTGGCGATGAACTCACCCCACGTCAGCCGGATCTGCCCGTCGTCGGCATCGGTGATCGCGTAGAAGGTGCCGTCGGCCTGCTGTGCGTCGTGGCCCCACGGGTTGTACAGCGTCACGGTGACGTTGTCCCCTGATCCCTGAACACTCAGCACCATATAGGCGTGGTTGGCGACGATGCCGCCGCCTACGCTGCCCCGACTGATCGCCGTCACCCCCACACTACCGCTCCACGACACCTCACCAAAGAGCTCGGCCGCGTCCGGCGTGTTGTCGTACACCGGGGCCATGCCGGTCAGGGCGAGCAGGGCATGGCCGGTGTTCTGATAGGCGTTGCCGCTCGACGACGTCCACGACGAGTACGGCACCAGCCGCCCCAACTCGTCCCGGCTGTCCACAGCCATGGCGTCCAAGTACGCCTTCTGGTACAGGGTCACCCACAGCGGGCCGGCCGGGTCGCCGTTCTCGCTCCAGTCGCCATTGACCCAGAAGGTGCGCCACTGGTCGCCTATGAATAGGGGCACCCCGTAGCGGTCGTTCACCTCGTCGATGACGATCGCCTGGATGAGGTCGTTCGAGTCCCCTGTTCGACCCGCCAGTGCCGCCAGGGTGGCGAGGAACGAGCACGTTGGGGTCTGCTGCTGGACGATGTCGAGGATGAAGTCCCGGGTGGCGGTCGTGCGGACGTCGTTCAGGAACGACCCGGTGACAACGACCGGCTCGTCCGACTTCTCGCCCTCTTGGTCTCGGTTTGCAGTCCCCCAGAACCCTTCCTGGAACATGGTGCGACGGAAGGTGTCGTCGCCCGCACCGCCATCGAACGTGTCGAACCCCGCCCCGCCGTTCAGGTAGTCGTTCCCATCGCCGCCGGAGAGCGTGTCACCGTCTTCGTCGCCGTACAGTGCGTCGTTGCCGCCGTCACCGCGGAGGTAGTCGTTCCCGGTTCCGCCGTAGATGGAGTCGTTGTCCTCGCTCCCCCGGAGGGTGTCGTTGCCGCTATCGCCATAGATAACGTCGTTGCCCGTCGAGCCGTGGATTGTGTCGTCGCCGTCACCGCCACGCAGCGTGTCGTCGCCGGTTTCTCCGTACACGTAGTCGTCTCCTCCGTCCCCGCGGAGGTAGTCGTTCCCCTCGCCTCCGTACAGGACATCGTTGTCCTCGCTGCCGCGCAGGGTGTCGTTCCCGTTGCCGCCGTAAATCACATCGTTCCCCTCCGAACCGCTGACCGTGTCGTTGCCGCTTTGGCCGTACAACTCGTCGTCCCCCAGGCCGCCGCTCATATTGTCGTCTTCGCTCCCGCCGTCCAAGTAGTCGGCACCGTCCCCGCCCCGCATGATGTCCGGCCCGGCTTCGCCGTACAGGCGGTCACCGCTCGTACCGCCGTCCAGAACGTCCGTCCCGTCGCCGCCGAGTAGCCGGTCGTTACCGTCCTCACCGTACAGGTCGTCGTTCCCGGTCCCGCCGTCCAGGTAGTCGTCGTCGCCGCCGCCGTACACGTAGTCGTTGCCGCCGCGGCCGTACACCACATCGTTGCCGCTACCGGCCTCCAACCGATCATTACCGTTGCCTCCACGGAGGGTGTCGGCTCCCGCCCCGCCGACGAGGCGGACGCGAAGGGCGAAGGCGGACGCCGTATCAAGGAAGTCGTTGCCGCCCCGCCCGTCCACCCGGACCGCGTACCCGACGGCCGGGGCGTTCAGGGCACTGGCGTTGACCCCGGTGGAGGTCGTTCCCCCGGCGATCGGAATCGGCACGGCGTTCTGGGCGGCGTCCAGAGTGGTGCCCGTGCGGACCCGCACCACACCGCCACTATCCTGGCTGACGTAGATGAAGTCCGCCGTCTCCGTCCCGGTCACCACCAACAACTTCGCCGCCACGTCGAACTGGGCGGTGACCACGGCGGACGGCACCTCGCGGGACTCCAACGCTTCCATGCCCAGCCGGGTTCCGAATTTCCGGGCGGGGGTGGCGGACGGGGCGGTGCCGAGGAAGGAGGTCAGGACGCGGCGGATGATGGACATGAGGAACTCCGGGTCTGGGGTAGTTGTTGGGCCGGTGGCGGACGCACCGTTCGGCCCACACTCTCCGGTGCGGAACCCGGCGGGCGAACCGGACACGAGATCGCGAACTTTTTTCCGCGGCCGGTGTGTTTGGTGGTAACCGGGCGGCGGCCCGAGTACGATCACCCCTACCTCCGAACACCGACGGAATCCGATGCCCGACGACCCCACCCGCACGGCCTCACCCCGCGTGCCCGACCTGGACTCGCCCACCCGCACGGCGGAGGGGTTGGCCGGGGACTCGACGGCGGCCCTCGATTCTGGCGGGTTCGCCGCCCGATTCGCGGCCCTGGGCGGGCTGGACGCCACCAACGACGTCCCCGCCAACCTGTTCGCCGGCCCGCTCCCGGCGGTGCCCGGCTACGAACTGCTGGGCGAACTGGGCCGCGGCGGCATGGGCGTCGTGTTCCACGCCCGCGAGATCGCGCTGAACCGGCTGGTGGCCCTGAAGATGGTGTTGGCCGGGCCGCTGGCGCACCCGTCCACGCGGGCCCGCTTTTACCTGGAGGCCGAGTCGGTGGCGGCCGTGCAGCACCCCGGCGTGGTGCAGGTGTTCGCCTTCGGGGAGGCGGCCGGGCACCCGTTCCTGGCCCTCGAGTATCTGCCCGGCGGCACCCTGGCCGACCGCATCAAGCAGTCCGGCCCGCTGGAATCGCGGGAAGCGGCCGGTCTCGCTCTGAAGCTGGCCGAAGCGGTGGCGGCGGCGCACGCGGCCGGGGTGGTGCACCGCGACCTGAAGCCGGCCAACGTGCTGCTGACGGCGGCCGGCGAACCGAAGGTGACCGACTTCGGGCTGGCGAAGGTGGGCCGGTCGGACATGACGGCCACCGGGGCGGTGCTGGGCACGCCCAGCTACATGGCCCCCGAGCAGGCGGCGGGCAAGACCCGCGAGGTGGGCACCGCCGCCGACGTGTACGGGCTGGGGGCCATCCTGTACGACCTGCTCACCGGCCGTCCGCCGTTCAAGGGGGACTCGCAGGCGGCCACCCTCCAACTGGTACTGACGTCCCAGCCGGCGCGGCCGCGGTCGTTGAATGGGGCGGTGCCCCGCGACCTGGAAACGATCTGCCTGAAGTGCCTGGAGAAGGAGCCGGCGAAGCGGTACCCGACGGCCCAGGCGTTGGCCGACGACCTGCGGCGGTTTGCGGCCGGCGAGCCGGTGGTCGCCCGCCCGGTGGGGAAAGTCTCGCAGGCGTGGCGGTGGTGCCGACGGAACAAGGCCGTGGCCTCGCTCCTGGCCACCGTGCTGGTTGTGTTCGCCACCGGGGCCGGCGTCGCCGGGTACTTCGCGGTGGAAGAAGGGAAGAGGGCGAACGAAGCGGGCGAGAACGCGCGGCGTGCGATTGACAGCGAGAAAGAAGCGAACGACGAGCGCGACAAGGTGCTGGCGGAGCAGAACCGCACCGGTCATCTGCTCTACATCAGCCAGATGAATCACGTTTCGGTCGCCTTCGGCGACGGACGCATCCCGCGGTTGGTCGAAGTACTGGAGGAGACGAGGCCGCGACTAGCCGAAGCCGACCGCCGCGGTTGGGAGTGGCACTACTTCGACCGACTCACCCGGCCGGCCGGTCGGTCGTTCACACTCGAAAGGGAGGAGGAGATCCCCGACGGGGAGAGGGAATGGATACTCAGCGCGGACGGACGACGACTCATGCACAACCCGTGGGTCATGCGGGATGATGGCCCACTGCAAGTGTGGGACACGAGTTCCGGCAAGCGAGTCGCGACTCCCATCCCGAGCCATTTGTCCCGCAGCAGCACCCGCAAGAAGGGTACCGAAGTTTACAACTCACCGACCGTCCTGAGTACGGACGGCACACACATCGGGTTGATCAGTTACGAGCGTGTTCCGAACGAGATGGAGGAACCCTCCACTCAGTTCGTACACGACTGCGAACGCCACCAACTTCGGATCTGGGAGGTGAGTACTGAGAAGGAACTTCCCGGTACGACCATTCAGATGAGCGTCCCCTTCGTGGACTGGTACGGACGCCCCGAGTACCCGACGTCGCTGGTCATCGGTCCCGGTGCGGCGTGGGCGACGTGGATCGAACCCGAAAGTCTCCCTCCGGTTCGTGTGTTCGGCGTGCCGGTGTACGCCGAGTGGAATCGCTACGGTCAGCGAGATCTGGGTGGTCGCATCCATGCCCCGACACTGAAACGGGCGACGTGGGACCGCGCGTCCGGTCTGGTCCGGTACGCTCGCTTCCAACCCGGTGCCGGCAACCCAGCGAAGGTTGGAATGGGTGGAGACCACACTAAGGCAGCTCCGATGACACTCGCCACGATTTCCCCGAGCGGACAGGCAGTGTTTACGACCTACACGAACAACTCCTTCGGCACTTACCGACGCTTGGCGCGTGGTGGGAGTGAGTCGGGTCTTCATACGGGTGGAGCGGGTCGCACGGAAGGGTGGGATCTGGCAGCCGACCCACCCCGGTTACTCTGGGCGACCGGGAGCGATGCGAGGCACGCGGTGGTCAGCCCGAGTGGGAACTGGGCAGCCGCGCAGATGATCACGCCTTCTCCTGGCTCCACCGAGTTCGTTGAGGTCTTCGAGCGAAATCCAAATCCGCGAACCGAGCGGTGGGGCTCGTGGAGCATCAACCTCGCCACCGACCGCGGCTCCGGGGACCTTCGGTTGGCCGCGATCACCGACGGTGGACAGGTCGTGATGACTCGGCCGAATACCCTACTCGTGTTCAACCCGCAACGGGGCACAGGCGTTCCGCCCCCCGAGCGAAGTGTCTTCTACCACCGAGACGGAACGTACTCCGCGATCCAGTGCGGGCCGGGGGAGGCCGAGCTGTCGGCTGTTGGGAGTGATCCGCCCCTGTGCCGGGTGTGGGACATTTCCCGGACGCCGGGGCATACGCCACCTCCCGCCGGCAGCGGGCTGCCGCCGGGCCGACTCGAAGTGCGGAACCAGGATGGCACGGTCACGGCGGAGTGGGGATCGCCACCACGGGATAGCAAGCCGATCACCTCGTCTTACCCGATCGTCCTCAAGGACTCTGCCACCGGAGCGAAGCGAGCGCAGATCGACCCGCCCTCTGGCGGATACTTCCAGGGCGTACAGTTCGTGGCTGGTGGTCGCCGTGTACTCAGCCTCTTGTTGGTGCAAAAGCCTGCGACCCCGGAGGTTGGCAAGTCGCCCCCCTCGGGTTCGACTTCCCTGGCAATTGGGGGAGTGGGGTCGCGCGCGAATGTCACGGCGGAGTGGCTCCTCCACGACCTGAACGGGCGGCGCGTGGCGGGGGGACCAGAACCGACCGTTTCCTATCGACAAAAGGCAACTTGGGGGCTGGACAGTAGCATCGCCCCCAGCCCGAAAGGAAGGTGGCTGGCGAATCGGCAACCCAACGGAGTGTTCGTCGTCCTCGACGCACTGATCGGGGAAACAGCCTTCCGGATCACGCTTCCGAAGGAACGGCACCTCCTGAAATACGAGTTTGACACCAACGAAGATCGTGTACTCGTCGCGACCGCGCCGAGTGACGCGAGGGGCGGAGCTGCCTCCGAAGTCGTCTCGTACGAAGCAATGTTGTACGAAGTGAGCACGGGTCGCGCGGTGTGGGGTACTCCGGTCACGCTTTCCGGCGGCACGGGTCCGCCCCAGATCCTCTTTCGGTCACTCCACTTCCAGGTTTTCTTCACGCTTGACGGCCGCGTGCTGATCGGCTACCCGAGTACAGGGAAGGATGTCGTCTGGATCGGGCGCGTCGCGGACGGGTCCACGGAGCGGACGTTGGCCGGCCCCCCGAAGCCTCGGGGCAAGGAAAAGGGCAGCACGTTGCTACCTCGTACCGCGTTCTGGCTCGATCAGGGACAGCGTCGGATCGCAGTCGCGGGCGGACACGTCGTCGAAGTATGGGATATCGACACCGGGCAGTCCGTCGCGCGACTCGGAGGTCACGACGCGCAGGTCAGTTCGATGGCCTTCACACCGGACGGATCGCGGCTATTCACCCTGGACCCAGGAACGACTGGCCCGACGGGGAAGGCGCACCGGAGGCTTCACGTCTGGGATCTGTTGACCGGACGGTCGCTGGTGACCTTGCCTTTGGTGAGTAGGCTCGGAGATGGATCGTCCGGGGATATGTCACTCCTGTTGCAGGACGACAAGTTGCGTCTCACAACCCCTGCAGGGGTGTGGGAGTTCGACGGCACGGCGGTGAACGCCGCACCGGTGCCGCGCCCCTGATGCCCGGAGACAATCTCTCAGCACCCGAAAGGAGTTCGTTCGTGCCCGACGCGACGTTCCACACGGCCCTGTTGCAAGGGTTGCTCGGCCGCCTCCGCGCCGGGGACCAATCGGCCGCCGACGAACTGATCCGCGCCACGCAAAGTCGCCTGGATGACCTCGCTCGGCGCATGCTCCGGTCGTTCCCTAACGTGGCCCGGTGGGCCGACGCCGACGATCTGTTCCAAGGGGCCGCCGTTCGCCTGCTCCGCGCGCTCGACTCCGCCGACGTGGCCGATACACGGCACTTTCTGAACTTGGCTGCGGCCGTCATGCGGCGGGAACTGATCGACCTGGCCCGGCACTTCCAAGGCCCCGAGGGGGTGGGGGCCAATCACGCCAGCGTCGCGCCCGGTGCCACGGGCACGCCGCCGGTTGACCCGCCCGCACACGCCGATGCCCCCGACGAACTGGACCGGTGGGCGGCCCTGCACGTGGCCGCCGAGAACCTGCCGGTCGAGCAGCGGGAGGTATTCGGGCTGCGGTTCTACCACCGTTGGGACGAGGCCCGAATCGCCGAGCTGTTCTGCGTGGACGAGCGGACCGTCCGCCGCCGCTGGCGGGCCGCTTGCGCCGCCCTCGGGGCCGCCCTCGGCGACAAACTACCGGACACCGGCCCGCCGGACTAAGCACGTGGGCGGGGATGAGTAGAATGTTACGTTCTCCGCATCCACCTCAGTGATTCCCAACGGCCCGAACTCCAATCGCTGCGGCAGTCCAATCTGCCGGCGGTCGCACGCACGCGGTTGGAGATGGTGTTCCTGTCCAACGCCGGGTGGTCCGCTCCCGCCATCGCCCGGCACGTGGGCCAGCACCCGCACACCGTCCGCTCCGCCCTCAAGGGGTTCCGGGACCGGGGCACGGTCGGCCCTCTCCCCCGACCGGCCCGGCCCCGAACCCGACCACGCTCGCCGGGCGGCGGTCGCCGGCAAGCTCACCGAACTGCTCGGCCAGGAGCGGACCTGGACCAGCCAGCAGTTGGGCGTCGGCGATAGCCGCGGCCGCGTGGCCGGCTTCGCGCAAGGTCGCGATGCGAGCCATGAGCGCCTCGTAGTTGCGAAGCTGGGCGTACGTCTTCACCGGGCGGATGAACTCGTGATGGCTCTCGGAGCCGCCCTTCCAGTGAATCGTCGCGGCGACGTGTTCGCTGTCGCAGCGGACGTACACCACGACGCGGTTGATCAGGCAGCGGAGGATCTGCTTCCGTTCCCCGTTCGTCGTGGCCGGGGCGTGCCAGAGCGCGGGGATGTTTTGCGCCAACGCGTCGATGGTCGCCCGCTCCTGGTCGGTCAGTCGCGGCGGCGATTGCCGCAGGAAGTGATCGTACTCTTCCTGAACCTGCCGCTCCTTTTGCAGGACGTCGTTCCAGCTCTTTTCCAGCGTCGCGGCCACCAGCCGATTCTCCGGATCGACGGCGCGATAGC
>JANNQE010001337.1:0-6560 GCA_031441625.1 Planctomycetia bacterium | reverse complement strand
CCCACAAGGGGTGCCCCTACCGCCCGCATTGCTCCTTGCTTCTCACCCAATCCGCCGCGACAATACCCTCGTCTCAGTTCTGCGAGGGGCGGGCGTGCGCGGACTGTTCCTCATCGCCGGCGTGTGCATGGTCGCGGCGGCGGTGCCGGCCGCCGACCCGGTGCCGACTGACGTGCTCGTCAAACGGTTGATCGCCTCATTGCAAGACCCCGACCCCGACGTGCGGCAGAATTTGGCCACAGCTCTGGCAAAGATCGGCCCGGCCGCCGTCGAACCATTAACAGCCGCGCTGACGGACGATATGCCGGAACGGCGGGCGGGTGCCGCCTACGCCCTCGGGCAGATCGGCGGGCCGGCGAAGTCGGCACTGCCGAAACTACTCGACGCACTGGACGACAAAGACCTGGACGTGCGGCGACAGGCCTCTTACGCCATCAGCCGGCTGGTGCCCAGCACCCCCACCAAACCGCCCGCCCCACCGACCGGAGGGAAATAGCGTGACCCGATTCGCTCGCCGGTGGGTGGTGGTGTTGCTGCTGGCGGCGGCCCCGGCCGTGTTCGCTCAGGGGATACGTCGGCTCGTGCCCGAGGAGCAGCCGACCCCCGAGACGCTCAAGCGGCTCGCCCAGCAGTTGCAGGGCAACCAGCCGATGCCCGACCTCGACCCGCAGCTGATGAAGCTGGCCGCGGAGTATTTGAAAAAGAACCCCGACATCGTGAATGATCCTCAGTTCCAGCAACAGATGAAGCAGTGGCAGCAGAAGGTGAAGGACGACCCGAACGGGTTCGCGCAGCAGCTCAAGCAGCAGAACCCAAACCTGTCGCCGGAGCAAATCAACGATTTGAAGAAACAGTTCCAGAACGTGAACCCGAACGGCTTCCAGCCGCCGCCGAACATCACGCCGCCGATGCCGCCGAACGTCGGCCCGCGCCCGCCCGGCGACCCGCAGACGCTGCCCCCCCCGAACACCCCGTGGCAGCCGCCGACGACGGTCCCGCCGAAGCCGAACCCGTTCAACCCGAACGGGCAGCCGCCGAACTCGCAGACCCCGCCGTGGCAGACGCCCGAAGACAAGGCCCAGGGGAAGGCCGAGTACCAGCAGGCGGTCAGCCTGTGGGAGAACAACTTCGGCGACATCGACAAGACGCCCGAGTTGAAGAAGTCGCTCGTGGACATGTTCAGCGGGGAAGGGAAGGGCGGCGACGGCAACGGGAACGGCAACAACCCGTTGGCCAACGGCAACAGCGGCGGGAACGCGGCGAACAAGCCGTGGTGGGACAACGGCAACAACCCGAACGGCTCGCAGAGCGGACTGGTGAGCTGGCTGAAGAACTCCACCTCCGGCGGCACGCCGAGCTGGTGGAAGAACATGACCAACTGGAACCAGTCCACCGCGCCCTCGCCGAACAACGGGTCGGGGTGGAACCCGCCGCAGTCGGGCGGCGGCGGGTTCGGGAGTGGTGGTGGCGGAGGCGGGTTCGGCGACCTGTCGTCCGGCGCGTGGCCCGTCGTCATCTTCGTGGCGGTCCTGGTGATCGCCGTCGGCGGGTTCGTCCTGTGGCGGTACTGGCCGCAGATTCAGGCCCGCATGAACGGGCCGAAGCCGGTCGGCGGGTTAGGCGCGTGGACCATCGACCCGCGGAGCGTGACGGACCGCGAGACGCTGGTGAAGGCCTTCGACTATCTGTCGGTGCTCATCTGCGGGGACGGTGCCCGCGTGTGGAACCATCTGACCATCGCCGACGCCTTCCGCCAGAACGTGCCCGGCGCGGCCCCGTTCGCCGACCCGCTCGCCCGCCTGTACGCCCTCGCCCGGTACTCGCCGGCGAACGAGCCGATCAGCCCGGCCGACATCGCCGAGGCCCGCGGCTACCTGTGTACGCTCGCGGAGGTGCAGGGGTGAAAATTTCCTTCTGGTTCCCCTCTCCCGCTGGGGGAGAGGGGTTAGGGGTGAGGGGGACGGCATTAGCAGTCGCTTTGCTCTTGCTCTCGACCTGTTCTCCTACCCTGTTCGCCCAACAGCCGACGCGCCCGCCGGCGCTGCCGCCGAACGACCAGCAGACACAACTGTTCCGTGGGTTGCTGCACTTCCACCAAATCAAGCCCGAGGCCATCGAGAACATCCGCGGCGGGTACGACTACTCCAAATTGATCGTGGTCGTGTACGGCGACCCGCGGAGTCAGCCGGTGGTGAACCTGTGCCGCAACACGCTGGCCAACGGCGGGGCGGTGTTGATTGCCGCCGACAACACGATGGAATTGAGCAGCTTTTTCCCCCAAGGCGGCGACGTGCGGATTTCGGGGGGAAAGGTGTCGCACACCGATCCTGAGGCCGCTGACGGGGGAATCGCCAGCCGCCCGCTCGTTCAGCCACGGGCGAACGCCGGCCCGTCGCCGTTCACGGGGTTGGGTCGCATCGCGACTGATCGCCCGTCCTACCTGGTGCTCAACGACACCCCCCGTGGGGTGCCCCTCAACTGGGTGGCTGAATTCGGCGGCGGTGTGACGATCGAGAGCAACGGGAAAGCGGTCAAATACTCTGACTTCCTACAGTTCAAGTTCGCCCTCGCCACCACCGACACACGGGCCGCCGTGCGGTGCATGGTCGTGGCCGACCAGGACGTGTTCTCGAACCGACTGATCTACACGTCCGGGCGGGAGGCCAACCCGACCGACAACCTGAAGCTGGCGAACAACACCGTGCAGTGGCTGAAGGGGTCTGGCCGCACCAAGTGCCTGTTCGTGGAGAACGGTACGCCGGCCACCAAGTTCGACGAGTTCGAGTTCTCGTCCATACCCGTCGGCCCGCCGATGCCGCCGATGCCGAACATCCCACTGCCCAACCCGTTCGACCACGACTTCCAGCGGAAGCTGGCCGACACCGCCAACAAGGAGTTGGACAAGGCCGAGCGGAACGACGTGATGGACCGCGGCATCCTGGCGGCGTTCCACGGCAACAAGGGCATCCTCATCGCGGTGCTGGCGGGCGTCCTGCTGGGCGTCACGTACCTGCTCTTCCGCTGGCGGACGATGACGGGCTGGTACCGCAAGGTGTTCCGCCCGATCCCCAAAGACCCGGCCATGCTCGGCCCGGACGTGCCGGTGGGGAGCATCGAACACCGCCGGCTGGAACTGCTCCGCAGTGCCGACTACGGGCCGGTGCTGCGGCCGGTGGTGTTGCAGTTGTTCCAAGATCGCGGGCTGGCGGGCGAATACACGAGTGATAAGCTGCCCCCGTTGGACATCGCCGTCGCCCGCCCGCAGTTCCTGCGGGACGCCATCCACTCGCTGTGGGCGGTCGTCCGCACGACCGCCCCCGTCGGGTACGGGCGGTGGAAGCAGTTGGAACCCCTTCTGGCGGCGGTGCGGGCCGCCGCCGCCGACGACCGCTGGCGGTTCGCCGCCCCCTCGCCGCGAGACGCCGCATCATGACGAACGACCGCGCTCTGAACATCGCCTCCCGCCTCGCCGCCCCGCCCGACAACGCCCCCGACACCGCGCCGGCCCGCGAGTTGGCCGCCACCGCCGCCGAGCTCTATCAGCAGGTGGCCAGGCAGGTGGCCACGGTGGTGGTCGGCGTGGAGGGCGTGACCGAGCAACTCCTGATCGCCCTGCTGGCGTCCGGGCACGTGCTGCTTGAGGGCGTGCCGGGCGTGGCCAAAACGACCCTGTCCAAAGTGTTCGCCAAGCTGCTCGGGTGCGACTTCCAGCGGGTGCAATTTACCCCCGACTTGCTACCGTCCGACGTGACCGGGACGAGCATCCTGGACCGCCAGAAGACCGAGTTCGTGCTGCGAAAGGGGCCGATCTTCTGCCAGGTGCTGCTGGCCGACGAGATCAACCGCGCCCCGGCCAAGACGCAATCCGCCTTGCTTGAAGCGATGCAGGAGTACCAGGTGACGGTGGACGGCGACACCATCCCGCTGCCGCGGCCGTTCATGGTGATGGCCACCCAAAACCCGGTCGAGCAGGAGGGCGTGTACCGCCTGCCGGAGGCCCAACTCGACCGCTTCCTGCTCCGCATCGAGATGGGCTATCCGGGGTTCGAGAACGAGGTGAACATGCTCAAGCTGCACGGCCGCCCGCCCGCCGACCCGCAGCCCATGTTCACCCCCGAGATCATCCTCGGGTTGCAGGCCAAGTTGCAGTACGTGTACGCCAAGGAATCGCTGTACCGCTACATCGTCGAGCTGGCCGAGGCGACCCGCAACCACTCGGACGTGGCGCTCGGGGCCAGCCCGCGGGCGGCGCTGAGTATGCTCCGGTCCGCGCGGGCGCGGGCGGCCCTCCGGGGGCGGCACTACGTGACGCACGAGGACGTGCAGAAGGTGTCGTTCGGCGTGCTCGGCCACCGCATCATCATGCGGCCGGAGGCGGCCATCGAGGGGCGGGAAGTGAGCGACGTGGTGAAGGACGTGCTGAGTCAGGTGAAGGTGCTGGAGACGGGCTGAGCTTTTCCCTCCCAGGCCTCACGGCCTGGGCTGGAAGAACCGCCCCTTCGGGGCGGAAGTCTTTGACCCTGAAAGGGTCCTTCCCACAGCCCAGGCCGTGAGGCCTGGGGGTTCGCATATGCTCACCACCCGCGGCGTCTGGTTCCTCATCGTGGCCGGGGTGGTCGCGTTCTGGTCGGTGTGGCTGGCGTACTACGGCGGGTTCGCTGGCCTGTTCGCCGTCACCATCCTGCTCTGGTTCATCTTCGAGTGGGCGTGGTTCCTGGCCCGCACCACCGCGGCGACCGGCCGCGTGTCCGTCGAGCGGCGGCTGGTGCAGAACGACCGCGAGCAGCCGAACCTGTGGGCGAAGGTGGAGGCGACCATCCGCGTGCGACTGGCCCTCAAGCCCGGCGGGTTCAGCCTGCCGTTCGTGGCCGCGTCCGACAAGCTGCCGGTCGGCATGGGCGTGGTGGGTGGCAATCGAAAAGTCGTCGGCCGACTGGCCGCCGACCAGCCCATCGACATCGAGTACCAGCTCCACCCGGTCGCGCCGGGGGTCGTCAAGTTCGAGGGCGTCGAACTGCGGTTCGCCGACTACTGCGGCTTCTTCTACCGCCGCGTCTTCCTGCGGGTGCCGACGGAGTACCTGGTGCTGCCCACGCTGGCCGACGACGAGGGCGGGCAACGGGCCACCAAGCGGCTGAACAGCCTGCCCCCGCCCGGCATCCACCGCCTGCGGCGGCCCGGCGGCGGGAGCGAACTGCTCGACCTGCGGGAGTACCGCCCCGGCGACCCGCCGAAGACCATCGCGTGGAAGGCGTCGGCCCGGCGGGAGGTGCTCATCACGAAGGAGTTTGAGAACGACGTGCCGGTGCGGTGCGTGTTCTTCCTCGATGCGTCGAACGCCATGCGACTGGGCCAGCCCGGGAACACCCCGCTCGCCCGTGCCGCCGGCGTGGGCGCGGCGGTGGCGCAAGCGGCGAGTGCCAACCGCGACATCGTCGGGCTGACGGTGTTCGACGAGAAGGAGCACAAGGGGATGAAGCCGGCGCGGACGCAGGTGCACCAGATGCAGATGCTGCGGCTGTTCGCCGAGACCGCCGCGCGGATGCCCGAGTTGTCCGCCACCGACGTGCCGACGCTCTCGAAGGCCGCGTACTCGCTCGCCGTCGAGATGTACCCGGAGATGATGGAGAAGCGGGTGAACGCCCGCCCGTTCGGCCTGTTCTGGCAACCCCTGCTCGACTCGCGGTGGCGGTTCGTGCTCCTGCTCCCGACCCTCTGGTTCGCTTACGTGTTCCTCGGCGGCGGGCTGAACTCGATCTTCGGGTTGGCCCGCGACATCGTCCGCCCGCAACAGTTGTTGCCCGACGGGATCATCTTCCTCGTCGTCGCACTCGTCATGGTGTTGATCCCGCTGCCGCTCACCGGGCTGTTCTGGCTGACGTTCGGCCTGCGGGGCCTGTTCGCCCCGCGGTCCACCGAGTTGGCCAAGCGGAAGCAACTCGGCGCGCTGTTCGCGTCGCTCGACGCCGACACCCCCGCCGCAATCGAGCGGTCCATCCACGACGACGAGTTCTTCGCCGCCCGTGCCGACAAGTTCCTGCTCGCCCACCGCGTCCAGGCCACCCCGCAGATGTACGACGCGCAGGGGAACTACCGCTTCCTCGGGGCGGAGAAGGTGCCAGTGCTGGCGAACGCCATCGTCCGCAGCGTGGGCACGGCCCGCGACAACGAGTTGTACGTCATCCTCGCCGACCTGGTGGAACTGAACGGCCACCTCGACCGCCTGTTGGCGGCGGTGCGGGCGGCACGGGCGCGGCACCACCAGGTGCTCGTGCTGCTGCCGTGGCCGGCCGATGTGCCGCCGCCGAACGACCCGCGAGAGAAGCGCGACCACTCCGCCCGACTGACGATCACCAAGCTGGTGGAGGACGCCCTCATCGACGGCTACCTGAGCAAGTTTGATGCGGTGCGGACGGCGCTGGTGAAGGCCGGGGCGAACGTGTTCCGGTTCGACGAGGACGACCCGACCCGGCTCATCCTGCAACGCCTGGAGCAGATCCGCGGGGCGAGGATCCGCAAATGACCCGATCAAGACACCACCTCTCCCCGCTGGGGAGAGG
>JANNQE010001336.1:0-5916 GCA_031441625.1 Planctomycetia bacterium | reverse complement strand
TCAAGGGAGCGCGAGAGACTGCACCGCTACCACGGGATTGGGTGAGCTATCGCGGGGCGTACTTCAACAGTCATGCCGTCGTCCAGAATTACTCCGTTGGGAAAACTACGGTGCTGGACTCGTCAACGCTGGAGGCGATCGCCGGCATCCCGTGTATTGTTCGCACTCTCAGGGTCGAGGCGGCGGAGAAGCCAGAAACCATCGCGGTAGGCAAGTTGGCTGGTAGACCTACCGCGGAGGTGCAGGTCGGCAATGTCCACATGATCGACCGCTCCCGCGAGGATAGTGGATTCGAGATCATCGCGGCGAAAGGTGATCCAAGAAGAGCGACTCTGCACGCTGATGGTGCCGGACATGTGCGGCTGACCTTCGCACCGTCGAAGGAAGCTCGTGTTGTTCGCGTTGTCCATGCAAACGACAAGAACATCAACCATCCGAAGTTCCGGAAAGCACTCCAGGCACTACCGGCCGCAGTCGATCCGATCAGCCTCACCAAAGGTGGCCCCAAGCGATGGGGTGAGCCGATCGTCACGAAGCTCGTTCGCGGCGATGAGGCCGGGCCGTTCGCGGTGGATACGCTCACCATCCCGTACAAGAACCGCTTCAACGCACTCTTCTTCTGCACCGGTGTGGACTTCCTGCCCGATGGCCGGATCGCGATCAGCACGTGCCACGGCGACGTGTGGCTGGCACAGGCGAACCCCGACCGCAAGGTCGGGGGTGATGTGGTGACGTGGCAACGCTTCGCCACGGGGTTGTATCACCCGCTCGGGTTGAAGGTGGTGGACAAGAAAATCGTCGTGCTCGAACGCGGGCAGCTCACCCGCCTGCACGACAGCAACGACGACGGCGAGGCCGACTTCTACGAGTGCATCACCAACGACTGGCACACCGGCGCGGGCGAGCACAGCTACGACACCTGCCTGGAAACCGACCCGGACGGCAACTTCTACTTCTTCAAGACCGGCGACCCGGAGTTGCCCAGCGGCGGCACCTTGTTGAAAGTCAGCAAGGACGGGAGCAAGGTGGAGACGTTCGCCACCGGCTTCCGTCACCCGATCGGCATGGGCATGTCGAGTACCGGCATCATCACCGGAGCCGACCAGGAAGGCAACTACATGCCGGCCACCCGCATCGACCAGTACACGCAAGGCGGGTTCTACGGCGACCTGCGGGCACACCACCGCAAGGTCGCCCCGACCACCTACGACCCGCCGCTCTGCTGGCTGCCCCGCGAGGTGGACAACTCCGCCGGCGGGCAGGTGTGGGTGCCGAAAGGGGCGTTCGGCCCGCTGAGCGAGCTGCCCCTGCACCTGAGCTACGGCCGCTGCCGTGCGTTCGTGCTGCTCCGGCAGGAGGTGGACAAAGGGCTGGTACAGGGTGGGGTGGCGGCGTTGCCGCTGACGTTCCTGAGCGGCTCGTGCCGCGGGCGGTTCGACCAAGACAACAACCTGTGGGTGTGCGGGCTGAACGGCTGGCAGACCGGGGCACAAAAGGACGGCAGCTTGCAACGGGTGCGGTACACCGGCAAGCCGCTCGACACAGTGGTGAAGCATCAGGTGACGGACAAAGGCGTGCGGCTCACCTTCACTCGCCCGCTGGACAAGAAGTCGGCCGAAGACCCGGTGAACTACAAGGCCGCGTCGTGGAACTACATCTGGAGCGACAAGTACGGCAGCAAGCGGTGGCGGCCGAGCGCGCCGAGCGTGGAAGGGCAGGACGAGTTCGCGTTCGCCTCGGCCACTCTGGAGGATGAGAAGACGGTGTTCCTGAAAGCGGCGGCCGGCATGACCCCGGTGATGCAACTGCAAGTGGGCTACAACGTGAAGGCGAAGGACGACGCGAAGGTGAGTGGCTCGGTGTTCCTCACGGTCCACAACGCGGTGAAGGACAAGTAAGGGTCGACGTGCTCTGCTCGCTCCGCGAGCGGTCTTCTTTGAACCCGCTCGCGGAGCGAGCAGAGCACCGTCCGGCCTCGGTGCCGCTCCGCGGGCGGACTGACCATGTGACTTCACGTCAGCGGTCGTCCGGGTCGCCTTCGATTTGCAGGCCGTAAAATCGCCAGATCACTCGGCCGATCACGTTGCCCGAGATCAGCCCGAACAGCCCGCCCCACATCGCGATCCCGATGAAATAAATGTGATTCGTTTGGAGGTAGTGGAGGGTGCCGGCGGCCGCGTGACCACCGACCAGGAGGGCGAACACCCACCAGCCGACGAACCAGTTTTTCGTGGACTTCTGGGCGTTCGCCGAGCGGACCAAGAACGCGATCAGGGCGATGAGGCCGGTACTCACGCCCTGAATCCACAGGAACTTGTCGAACGGCACCATCCGATTCCCCTCTCACTTCTTCTCCGCCGCCAACTCGACCATCGCCGTCTTGCCGGCGGTCACGTCCACCGTGCCGCGGGCGGTGACCGCACCCTTGCCGGGGAAACTGAACAGCGTGTACTTGCCCGGCGGCACCTCGGCGATCGTCACCTTCCCGTCTTTCGCCTTTCCGCCGAGTTCCAATTGGGTGGCGATTTTCACGCCGACGAAGGTGGTGTCATCGGCCGGGATCTGGTCGTTCGGGGCCAGCCGCACCTCGCCGGCGTAGTCGGCCGGGGTCATCACCTCCACCCTGCCGCCCTTGCTCGCCTCCAGCTTGATGTCGTGGGTGACGGTGGCGTCGGCCTTCACGTCCACCTTCGCCCACACCGCCGGGCCTCCGTCCAGTCGGCCGAACACGAAGTACTTCCCGGCCGGCAGGCCGGTGAACTCGAACGTGACGGTCTTGTCGAACGACAGCTTCGCCTTCCGCGGCGGGAACGGGTCGGCTTCCACCTGGGAAACCTGATCGGCCGCCGGGATGGCGTGCCCGATCACGTCGCCCACCCAGTCGTCGCCCTCCAACTCGACGAACCCGACGCTCAGCAGTTGCCCCTTCGTGCCGGGGTGCGTGACCGCCCCGCGGAGGGTGGCTCCGGTCGGCGGGGTCGGGGTGGTCGCGGGTGGTGCCGGCTCGGTCGGCAGGGCGGGCTGCGGCGGGGCCGGCTCGGTCGGCTTCGGCCCACACCCGAAGGCGACCAGACACACGCACGCGACCGCCTGGAGCGCGAACGGGGGCTTAACCACTCCGAAGGGCATCCGGCCAACGGGAAGAAACCAGGCGACATTCTCCCGGCCTTACAGAGGCCGACTACAGCAGAAGACCAACGCCACCGAGTCTCAGTCAACGTACAGGAATTCGTTCAGGTTGAGGAGCGAGTGGCACAGGTCGGCCAGGGCGTCCGCGGGGGTGCCCTTGTGGGCGGCCACGAACTCGGCCACCGTCGCCTGCTCCTCGGTGGTCGGCTTGCGGCCGAGCGCCAGCATGAATGCGGCTTCCGGCGACTTCGCACGAACCGCCAGCGCTTTGGCCACGTCCAACGTCGCGGTGTCGTTCATGAGGGCGAGGGCTTGCGGGGCGGTGGTGGTGACGAACCGCCGCGAGCACGCCTCGATCCGCTCCGGGCTGTCGAACAGGGCGAACAGCGGGAACCGTAGGTTCCGCCGCACGGCCACGTAGATGCTGCGGCGGTTCCGCTCGGCGGGGTCGGCCGACGCCTTCCAACTCTTGTGAACCTCCCGCAACTCGACCGGCAGGTCGGGGAAGACGCTCGGCCCACCGGCCTTCAGGTTCAGTTGCCCGCTCGCCGAGAGCATGGCGTCTCGCAGGGCTTCGCCGTCCAGCCGCTTGCGGTTCTGACGCCACAGCAGTTGGTTGTCCGGGTCGATCTTCATGGCCGCGTCGTTCGTCTGGCTCGACTGCTTGTAGGTGGCCGACGTGACCACCAGCCGGTGGACGTGTTTCAGACTCCACTTGTTGCCGGTCAACTCGGTTGCCAGCCATTCGAGCAACTCCGGGTGTGTGGGCGCTTCGCCCGTCGCGCCCAGGTCGGCGGACGCGGCCGCGATGCCGCGGCCGAAGTGCTGCTGCCACACGCGGTTCACCGCCACGCGGGCGGTCAGCGGGTTGTCCTTGTGCGCCACCCACTCGGCCAGCGCCGCCCGCCGCCCGCTCGTGGTGGTCGTCGGCTTCGCTTCGGCGAGCGCGATGTTGAACACCGACAGCGCGCCGGGGTCGAGCTTCTCGCCCGGCTTCTGCCAGTTGCCGCGCTTCAGCAACCGTTGGTCCGGCGGGGTCGGGCCGACCTCACTCATGGCCATCGCGGTCGGCGGCGGCTTCGGCTTGTCGGCGTCGAACGCGGCCAACTCCTTCGCCAGCGCGTCGTACTTCTCCTTCTCCGCCCCCTTCAGCGCGGTCGGGGCGAACCGCTTGTCCGAGTACACCTGAGACGCCACCATCGCGCGGATTTGCCGCTCCTTCGGGCTACACTTCTCGTCGGGCAGGTCGAGCAGTTTCGCGTAGTCGGGGTCGAACCGCATCCGCTCTTTCGTCATCGCCTTCTCGCGGTGCGGCTTCTCGATGTCCGCCATCTTCGCCCGCAGGTCGGCCGTCTTCGCCTCCCACGCCGCCCGCTTCTGTTCGTAAACGGCAAACGCCTTCGCATCCAGCGGCACCTCCACCGGCTTGAACCCGACGAACGCCGCTTGCAGGCGGTAGTAGTCTTCGGTCGGGATGGGGTCGGTCTTGTGGTCGTGGCAGCGGGCACACCCGAGCGTCACGCCCAGGAACGCCGCCCCGACGCTGTCGGTGATGTCGTTCAGGATCTCCTGCCGCCGCTGCTCGCAGTTGACCGCGTTGTACTCGTCCGGGTAGTGCCGCAGGAAGCCGGTGGCGACGACGGCCGCGGGGTCGTTCGGGGACAGTTCGTCGCCGGCGATCTGCTCCATCACGAAGCGGTCGTAGGGCTTGTCGGCGTTGAACGACTGGATGACGTAGTCGCGGTACCGCCACGCATTGGGTCGCGGGTCGTCGGCCTTGAAGCCGTCGGACTCCGCGTACCGCACCACGTCCAGCCAGAAGAGCGCCGCCCGCTCGCCGAACTGCGGGGACGCGAGCAGCTTGTCCACCGCCTTCTCGTAGGCGTCCTTGCTCTCGTCCTTCAGGAACGCGGCGAGGGCGTCGGGCGTGGGCGGCAGGCCGGTCAGGTCGAACGTGACGCGGCGGAGCAGCGTGGCCCTGTCCGCCGGCGACGACAGCGTGAGGCCCTTCGCCTTCAACTTGGCTTTCACGAACGTGTCGATGCCGCCCGTGCGGTCGGGGTTCGCCGGGAGGGGTTTGAACGCCCAGTCCTTCGGCGGGTCGGCGGCGAAGGCCGGCCAACAGGCGAGCGCGGAGAGGAGGGCCAGTGTGAAGCGGAACGGCGGTGCCATGCCCGGCGCACCCGTGCGGGGAGAGATGAGGAGAGGGTAGCCGACGGCGGGGCGATTCGCCAACCGAATCTAGCGGCGGGTGGGGGCGGTGAGTTTCGGCGCGGTGGGGTAGCTGCTGTAGTACGACGTGGTGGGCGAACTCGACGCCCGGCCGGCGGGCATGAACACGTTGACCAACAGGAAGCCGGCGGCCACCACTTGCAGCCCGACCAGGATGAACAGCAGCGGCATGGGCGAGCGGATGGGCAGATCGGTCTTCCACTCCTCCGGCTCGTGGTCGGCGTCCATACGGCTGCGGGTGCGTGACGCCGGCCGGCGGCTCGGGCGGTCGTCGCGGTCGTCGTCGCGGTTCGGCTCGGCCGCGGGCAATCGGGCGGCGGGCTGTGGCTCCTCGTCGTCCTCGGCGAACTCGACGCGGAACTCGGCCTTGCAATCGCGGCAGGCGATCAGCCCGCCCACCCGCGAGTCGGCAATGCTGAAGCTGAACTCGCACTCGGGGCATGTGACGCGGACGGTCGGCACGGGCAGACTCCGGGGTGGCACACGCATTGTAGGTGCCGCCTGCCGGTCGGGTGGCCCGCTCTCGCCGAGAGCGGATCGGAACCCGCTCTCGGC
>JANNQE010001335.1:0-6013 GCA_031441625.1 Planctomycetia bacterium | reverse complement strand
GGCGGCGGGTGTACCACGGGTTTGCGGAAATCCGCGTCCAGCGACAAGTCCTGTGCGCCAACGCCCAAGTTCATGCACCGTTCACCACGCCAACACCGGAATCATGCTGGAGTTCGCAGGATCAGGGCGATTGCACCCTCCTGCCACGGCGTGACCCGCTCGACCCGACCACGAGAATCTTTCTGTGCAATACGAACCGTGATGCCGGGGCCGGCGGCAACAGTCTGGAGCGGAGGATGCACTCGCGGCGGTTCGCGGCGGCGTGGATGACGTACAACTACGAGTCGCACATGCGGCGGGTCTGGAGCGGGGATTTGGTCGTGATGTACGCCAACAGCCTCGGTGTCATCGGCGTCGGCCGCGTGACAGAGAGCCGGTTGGAGGTTCTCGGGCCTGACAACCCCGACCGAATCCGGGCATTCGACGGCGAAGGTGGGAACGACGAGGAGTGGCGTATTCCGGTGGTGTGGCTGGCGTGGGATGAGGAAAACCCGTGTTCGGTGGGTCCACTTCGACCGACATTCAGCGAGATCACGCACCATACGAATCGCGTTCAGTCACTGCGTGAGCACTACCGCGGCATCCTGTAGCGACACAAAGCGAACGTGGAAGAGGCCGTCCCCAGGAACGTCCCCGGTGAGTGACGGCGGTTGACCTCCTCACCGCTCGTCTTCCGACCCTCGGCGCGGTGGTTTCCGCGGCGGGTCGGTCGTGCCGGTCTTCACACTCGGCCGCTGGGCACCGTTACGGGGGCGTCCGATGTCGTTGCTGACCACTCTCATCATCGGGCTTGTCGCCCTCATTCACGCCGGCATCCTGGTCGTGGAGATGTTCCTGTGGCGACGGCCGGCGGTCCACACCCGGCTCGGGTTCACGAAAGAGCAGGCCAATCAGGTCGCCCCGATTGTGGCCAACGCCGGGCTGTTCAACGGCTTCCTCGCCGCCGGCCTGGTCTGGGGACTGGTCTCGCCCGGCGATGCGGTCGCCATCGAGACGTTCTTCCTGTCGTGCGTCGTCGTCGCCGGCCTGTTCGGGGCGGTCACGCTGAAGTGGACGACGCTGGTCATCCAGTCCGTGCCGGCGGCGGCGGCGCTCGTCGCGGTCTGGGCGGTGAAGGCGTAACGCCGTCCCACAGAACGTGCCCGCCGGGGGGCGGCGACTGTCTGCGACCTCAATGAGGTCGGATCAAACCAGGGTCACAGACCCCGGCTACAGTTCACGGAATCAGCGGTTCTGGAACAGCACGTCCATCGGCGTGCCGCTGCACACCCGCGACGGGCGGTTCTGGGTGTCGCGGATCTCACTTTCCGGATCGACCCCGAGGGCACGATAAATGGTCGCCCCCACGTCATACGGGGTGTACGACGTGCTCACCGGCCGCGCGCCCGAACTGTCCGACTTGCCGATCACCCGCCCGCCGACCACCCCGCCGCCGGCGAACAGCCCCGAGTACACCGACGCCCAGTGGTCCCGGCCGGACTGCTTCTCGCCGGGCAGCGTGCTGATCTTCGGCGTGCGGCCGAACTCACCCGACACCACCACGAGGGTGCTTTCCAACATCCCCTCGCCGTCCAGGTCGTCGAGCAAGCCGGCCAGCGCCTGGTCGAGCCACGGCAGCAGGCGGGTGCGGAGCTTGCCCCAGTTGTCGGTGTGCGTGTCCCAGGTCTGCACGATGCCCATGTTCGCCTGGATGATCGGCACGCCGGCCTGCACCAGCCGACGGGCCAGCACTAGCGACTGCCCGAACTGCGTCCGCCCGTAGCGGTCGCGGGTCTTCGGCGTCTCGCGGCTCAGGTCGAACGCCTTCGCCACCGACCCGCTGCCGAGCAGGTCGAACGCCTTCCGCTGTTGCGTGGTGTAGCTGGCGTCGCCGACCGGCCCAGACCCCAGCCGTTCCAACAACTCTCGCCGCTGCTCCACCCGCTTCGGGTCGGTCCCTTCCGGCAGGGCGAACATGTCCATGCGGAAGGTGGGCGAGTTCGGGTCTTGCGTCACCAGCATCGGGTCGTGACCGGCACCCAGGAAGCCGGCGTGCTGACCCGGCCAGGTGAGCGGGCCTTCGATGAGCGAGTGCGGCAGGGTGACGCCGTTCGGGATGCCGTCGGTCCGCGGGCGGAGGTAGTTCAGCCCGGCGGCGTAGCACGGCCAGTCCCGCCGCGACAGCACGTTGTCCAGGTCGCTGCCCCGCTGGTTCGGCATGGTCGAGCCGGTGAGCAGGCGGTGGATGCCCGGCAGGTGCCCGTTCTCCCCGTGCGACAGCGCCCGCACCAGCGCCCACTGTTTCATGCGGGTGGCGAGCAGGGGCAGGTGTTCGCAAACCTGCACGCCGGTCACGTCGGTGGAGATTGGCTTGAACTCGCCGCGGATTTCGGCCGGCGCGTCCGGCTTCATGTCCAGGGTGTCGATGTGGCTCAACCCGCCGGCCAGGTTGACGAGAATTACCGATCCTGGTTTGCGCTCGCCGTTCCCACCCGCACGGGCGACCGCGGGGAACCCGAGGCCGACGGCGGCACCGCTCGCGGCGAGAAAGTGGCGACGGGTCAAATGGGTCAACGGGAGCATTGGAGCATTCCAGCAATCGGGGGACGCGAACCGTCCGGCGGGTGGGGGAATCATACCCTCATTTCCGGCGGCATGGCAAGCGAACCGGCGGAAGCGGCCCGTGGCCGGTCACTCAGCGGGGCTTCACGCCGGGCTGTTGCTCCACCCACGGGGCCACCTTCTCCACCCACTTCGCCGCGTGCTCTCGCAGTCCCGGCCCGCTGAAGTGAACACCCTTCCCGCCGCCGTCCCGCCACTCGCCCTTCAGTGCATCACTGTCCGGCCCTTCCAGGGCGAGTTTGTCTTTCCACAACGAAGCCTGGGCGTCGCGGATGTCGGCCGACCCTTCATCGCTCGGTCCGTGGTAGCTCGCCTGGGCGACGAACCACGGCGCCTCCCAGCCGAGGTCCTTGCGGCTGTCGACAATCAACTTCTCCAGGTACCCGCGGTACAGCTTGCCGCTCAAGGTGCGGGTGGTGTCCTTCTGGTTGGCGTCGCTCTCGCCCTGGTGCCACAGCACCGCCCGGAAGCCGTTCGGCCCGAGTGCCTTCATCCGGTCGCGGAACGTGGCGTAGATGTCGCCCTTGCTCTCCCAGGTGTCGCCGACCTTCTTCACGTTGGTTTCGATGGTCGGCGGGTTGGGGAACGTCGCCCCCTTCGGCAGCCACTCCCGCACGCTCGTCGCCCCGATCCCGCACGCCACCAACCCCACCGGCACACCGAACTTCTCGGCCACCGCATCGCCGAACGGCGGGAGGAAGCTGCCGCCGGTGCCGCTCGCACCCGGTTGCGGGTCATCGGCCAGTTGCCATTCGGTGCCGTCGAACGCGCTCACCCGCTTGGTCTTCGTGGCCTGCTTCTCCGCCCCGTGGTTGGCCGAATTCGACTGCCCCGCGACGACGAACACTTCGCCCACGCCCACCCGCTCCACGCTCGCCCCGGCGACCGGCTTGCCCTTCACCGTCGCCCGCACTCCGAGCGTGGACCACCCGCCGGCCGGCACCTCGACCGTAGCGTCGAACCCGACGCCCTTCAACGTGGCTTCGAGCTTCCGCCACTCGCCCGGCTTCTTCTCGGCCACGATTCGGTACTCCAACCCGTCGGCGGCCTTCGCCGGTTCGCCGAGCCTGCCCCCGCACCCGAACCGTGCCCACGTCCTTCGCGCCGCGCTGCACCACCTGAAACGGTGTTGGCGTATCGATCCGCAAGCCGACCCCGGCGTGGTCGATGACAAAGTCCACCAGCTCGCGGCACCGGAAGAACCCCGGCCACATGTTGTGCCCCAGCCCCGGTGGGACGATCAGCGTCATCGCGCCGCCGAGTTCCTTGTACCGCTCCTTCACCCGCCCGCTGTTCGCCTCCAGCGGCACCACCTTGTCCACGTCGCCGTGGATGGCGAACAGTGGCACCTTCGCCTTCGCCAGCCCCGCCAGCCGGTCGACCGGGTTGAACTCCTTCAACCTCTTCTCCAGCTCCTCCGCCTTCAGCTCGTAGGCCCCAGCCGCCTTCGCCAAGCCGGGATAACTGGCCAGATTGCACACCGGGTAGATGCCGGCGAACCCGCCGACCTTGTCTGGGTTTGCCGTCGCCCACGAAAGCGTTTGGAGTCCGCCGCGGCTGCGGCCGAGCAGCACCGGCTTCGCGGAGTACCCGCGGCGGGTCATCTCCTTGTGGAGGGAGTCGAACACCTTGTTCCCGGCCGGGCTGCCGTACGACTCGCCGGCGTCGACGCCCGCGACGGCGATCCCGGCCGCCCGGAACCGCTCGAACATCCACGCCTCTTCCGGGCCGGGCAGGTTCGGCAGCGTCGGGGCGTACCACACCCACGGCTTGCTCGCGGCTTGCGGGTCGGCGTCGGCCGTGATGAGGAAGGCGGTGCGGCCGGACAGATCGAACACCTCGCCGGGCAGTGGAAGCGTCTTCTTCGGCGGGTCGGCGGCCGTCGCCGCGACCATCGTGAACAGAATCAACGGGAGTGCGGAGAGCGGTTTCATGACTGAGTCGGGGGAGAGGATGGGTTCGCCGGGTGATATTGCACACGATCACGACGGCCGGTGCAAGCGGCGAACGTTCCGAGTGGCTGGTATGATGAGCCGCACCGTCACACGGGAGTCGCTCATGACCCGGATCGCGTTCGCCCTCGTCGTCAGCTCGTTCGTCGCCGCCCCGCTGCTCGCACAAGACGTCGATTCCCTCGCCGGCAAGCGGGTGGTCGTGCTGGGCGACAGCAACACCCAGGCCGGCGGGTACGTGTCGTTCGCGTCGTACTACCTGAACAAACTGCACCCCGACAAGTCGTTCGACATCATCGGCCTCGGTCTGGCGAGCGAGACGCTGTCCGGGCTGAGTGAGGACGGGCACGCCGGCGGCCAGTTCCCCCGCCCGTGCCTGTTCGAACGGCTCGGCCGGGTGCTGGAGAAGGTCAAGCCGGAGGTGGTGTTCGCCTGCTACGGCATCAACGACGGCATCTACCTGCCGCTCGACAAGGACCGCACCGCCGCCTTCCAGAAGGGCGTGACGAAGCTGATCGACCAGTGCAAGGAGGGCGGGGTGAAGCGGGTGTTTCTCGTCACCCCGCCGATCTACGACGACAAGCCGAAGAAGGGCGACACCGACTACGACGCGGTGATGACCGCCTACGCCAAGTGGCTGACCGAGCTGAAGGTGGACGGGGTGACGGTGATCGACCTGCACACCCCCATGCGGACGGCCCGCGACGCCCGCGCCGAACCGTTCGCCAAGGACAAGGTCCACTACGGGGACGACGGCCACCTGCTCGTCGCCCGCACGCTCCTGACGGCGGTCGGGGTGAAGGTGCCGGACGACACCGCCGCCACCGTGAAGGCCGATCCGCTGTTCAAGCTGGTGGACCAGCAGCGGGCGGGGCGGTCGGCCGCGTGGATGAAGCACGTCGGGTACACGCGGGAGAAGAAGGTGGAGCCGGGGCCGCTGGGTACCGCTGAGGCGGACACGGCCAAACTCCAGGAGCAGATCGACACCCTGCGGCGGAAGAAGTGACCGGCCCTGATCCGAGAGGAGAGGTCGGAACCGCACTCGCCGGTTCCGACCTCTCGACATCACCCGATCAATCACTCAGCCCGCCGAGGTAGTCTTCGTAGGCTTTGCGGGCGGTGAACTCGTCGCCCATCAGCTTCTTCTGCTTGTCGGTCAGCGCGTCGAGTTCCTTCTCCTGGTCGCTCAGCTTGGTCAGATACTTGGCGTACACTTCCGCCTTCTCCGGCGTCTCGCGGAGGTTCTTGCGGATGCGGTCTTGATCGGCGGTGATGCGGGCCAGGTCGGCTTGCACCTGCAGCAGTTCCCGCCGCACGGTGTCCCACACGCCCTTCTTCTTCATCGCCTCGCTCAGCATCTCCTTCAGCTTCGGGCTGGCCTCCTTCAGGCTGATGAAGAACCGCACCGTGTCGTCGTTCGTGTTCGTCAGCGAGATCTCTTCGCCGAACTCCCGCTCCTC
>JANNQE010001334.1:0-4338 GCA_031441625.1 Planctomycetia bacterium | reverse complement strand
GCGACCGGCGACGAGGTGCAGACCCTCAAGGCGAAGGACGCGGTCTCGTCGGTCGCGTTCGGGTCCGACGGCAAACGGCTCGCGGCGGGAAGTGGCAAAGTGGTGCTCGTGTGGGAGGTGTCCAAGTGATCGGTCGCCTTTCGATGTCCGTCATCGTGCTGGCCGTGCTCGTGGCCACGGCCTCGGGCGCGGACGATTCGTTCGCCGACGTGGCGGCACCGTTCCTCAAGCAGCACTGCCTCGCGTGCCACGGCGAGAAGAAGCAGGAGGGCGGGGTTCGCTTCGACCGGGTGACCGGCGTTGAGGCCAGCAACCGTACCCTCTGGACTCTGGTTCACCAGAAAGTGTCGTCCGGCGAGATGCCGCCGGCGGACAAGCCCAGGCCCGACGCCGCCGACAAAGACAAGCTCCAGAAGTGGGTCGCCGCGAAGCAACGCGCGATCGGCGTCAGCGGCACCCGGCGGCTCAACCGCCGCGAACTCGCCGCGTCCCTCCGCGACGTCACCGGGCTGGACATCGACTTCGCCGCCGCACTCCCTGGCGACGGCACGGTCGCGGGGTTCGACACCGGCGCCGACGCGCTCCAAGAGGCGTCCGACGGGGTCGAGCAGTGGCTCGTCGTCACCCGCAGGGCGGTGGACGGACTGCGCTTCCTCGACCCGCCCCGCGGCAAGACGTTCGCCATCGACTTCCGAGAGGTGAAAGACGTCCGCAAGGCGTTCGACGCGTGGAAGGCCGACGGGTTCAGCGGCAAGGAACTGAAAGGCACACCGCACCGACTCGGACTGCTCATCGAGACGAGAGCTGTCGGCGACCGTGAGGAGTTGAGCTTTAGCGTGCCCGCGCCGCCGAGCAAGGAGGGCGTACTCCGGCTGACGCTGACCGTCTCGGCCATGAAGCCGTTCCCCACCCTGCCGGCCCCGCGGCTCTGGGTCCGCATCGGCGGCCGCGACCTCGACTTCCGCGAAGTGACTGCCGCGAGCGACAAGCCGCAGAGGTTGGTGTACGAGGTGCAACTCGGCGACCTGGTGGTGCAAGCGAAAGGGGTGACGATCTCGCTCGCCAGCAAGGTGGAAATCCCCTACGCGGTCGAGGGGTTCGAGAACGAGGACAAGACCAGCGCGAACGACAAGAACCCGCCGCCCGGCGGCACCGGCCCGTTCCGCCCGGTCTTCGACCGCAAGCTGCCGCCCGAGAAGCAGCCCAGCCCGTTCGTGGTGCTGCACGACATTGCCATCGAACCGGAGGCGAGCACCGCGTGGCCGCCGACCGGTTGGGGCGTGAAGGTCGGCGAACTGAAGGACGACGCCGATTCCGCGAAGCGACTGCTCGCGCTCTGGGCGGACCGCGCGTGGCGGCGGCCGACGACCGAGGCCGAGCGCGAACCGTTTCTCAAGCTCTACACGAAGCTTCGAGGCGAAGGGTTGGGCTTCGACGCCGCGGTGCGGGGGGCGTTCCGGTCAGTGCTGATGTCCGCCCACTTCCGCTACCACGCCTCGCCCGGACACCCGGACAAGACAATCGCCCACCACGCCATCGCCTCGCGGCTCAGCTTCATGCTCTGGGGCGAACCGCCCGACGCCGAGTTGCGGAAGCTCGCCGCCGCGGGCAAACTCCGTGACCCCGCCGTGCTCGACGCCCAGGTGGATCGGCTTGTGGCCGACCCGCGGAGCGACGGGTTCGTGCGGCCGTTCGTGGTGCAGTGGCTGGAACTCGAACAGCCGATCACGATCGCGCAGTCGCACATCAACAAGCAGGACTTCCGCTTCGCGCGGTACTTGAAGGCGTCGATGCGCGAGGAGACGGTGGGGTACGTCGCCCGACTCATCGCCGACAACCGGCCCGCGAGCGAACTCGTGTCCAGCGACTGGACTCTCATGAACGACGCGCTCGCCCGGCACTACGAGTACCCGCCGCTGGATGGGGGGCATCTGCGGACGGTGAAACTGCGGGCCGACGACCCGCGGGGCGGCGGCATCCTCGGACACGCCGGCATCCAGTCGATGCTGTGCTGGATGGGCGACAACTGGGTGATCTACCGCGGCGTGTGGGCGTTGCGGCACGTCCTCGACCTGCCCCCGCCCCCGCCGCCGCTGGAGGTGCCGGAACTCAACCCGTCGGACGGGAAGAACAAGGGCAAGCCGTTCCGCGAGTTGCTCAAACAACACCAGGCGGATGCCAAGTGCGCGGTCTGCCACAAGGCCATCGACCCGCTCGGCTTCGCCTTCCAGAACTTCGACATCAGCGGGCGGTGGCGGAACGTCGAACACGAGAGCTACAAGCGCGGCGAACTCGACGGCCGCATCGCTTGGGTCGGCGAGGGCAAGACTCGCCCGGTGGACGCGACCGGCCGGTTGCCCCGCGGCGAGGAGTTCAAGTCGTTCGCCGAGTTCAAGAAAGTGGTGACGGAGAAGTATCAGCCCGACGTGGTCCGCGGGCTGATGAAGAACTGGTTCGTGTACGGCACCGGCCGCGTGCCCGGCATCGACGACCTGGCCGAGATCGCCGAGATCATGGCCGCCACCCGTGCGAAGGGCGACCCGCTCCGCGACCTGCTGAAAGGCGTGGTGAAGTCGCGGACGTTCCTCGAACTTGACGATCCACCCCAACCGCCCAAAAAATAAGGAACCGCGATGAACTCGAAGGCCGACACGATCAGCCGCCGCACCCTCCTCCGCGGGTTCGGGGCCGCCATCGCCCTGCCGTACCTCGACATCATGGGCGGTCGCACGCGGGCGGCCGACAGCGGCGCGAAAGAGCCGCGGCGGCTGGCCTGCTTCTACATCCCCGGGGCCATCAACCGGCACACGTGGTTCCCCAAAGACACCGGCCGCGACTACACCCTCGCCGACGCGCACGCCCCGCTCGCCCAGTTCCGCGACGAGTTCACCGTCCTCACGAACCTGTCGCACATCACCGGCCGCATCAGCGGGCACGTCCACCCGTACAACTGGCTGACCGGGCACAACATCAACATCGTCCCCGGCACCATCACCAACAGCGTGTCGATGGATCAGGTGGCCGTGAAGCACCTGGGGCCGACGTGGGTGCCGTCGCTCGCCCTGTCGTTCGCCGACGGCGTCGGCACCGCGACGCTCTCGCGGAACGCGATGGGCGTGGACGTGCCCGCCACCGCCAACTACCGCACCGTGTTCGAGCGGCTGTTCCCGCCGGCCGACAAGGGCCAGTTGAAGGAGGCCGCGGCCCGCATCGCGCTCGACAAGAGCGTGCTGGACACCGCCACCGGCAGCGTGAAGGACTTCCAGCGGCAACTCGGAATCGACGACCGCCGCCGGCTCGACCAGTACCTCGACTCCATCCGCGAGGTGGAGAAGCGGCTGGTCGACAGCAAGGAGATTCTGGAACGCGGCCGGCCGAAGTTCGACGAGGAGGCGGTGAAGACGGTCCCGCAGGGCAAGAACGGCATGCGGGAGCACCTCGAACTGATGATGGACCTGATCGCTCTGGCGTTCCAGACGGACATGACGCGGGTGGTGACGCACAGCCTCGGCGGGGAGGGCGGGCCGAACTACGACGAGTACAAGGACTGGGCGCAGAAGGCCGGGGCGCCGGTGCGCGGGGCGCACGACGTCCACCACAAGGGCGGCGGCGATGCCGAATCGCCGGACGCGAAGGTGCTCGCCACCCGCGACGAGATGCTGGTGTCGTGCTTCGCCCGGCTGGTCGAGAAGCTGAAAGGCGTGAAGGCGGCGGACGGCACGCTGCTCGACCACACGGTGCTGCTGTTCGGCGGGGCGCAGGTCGGCAGCCACTCGGGCAAGAGCTTCCCGACGCTGCTCGCCGGTGGCCGCAAGCTCGGGTTCAAGCACGGCCAGCACCTGAAGTGGGACTCGGACAAGAAGCCGATGTCCGACCTCTACCTGACGATCCTCCAGCAGCTCGGTTGCCCGGTGAGGGCGTTCAAGGAGAGCACCGGACCGCTCTCGGAGGTGCTGGCGTAGGCACTTCCAACCAGTTCTGTCCCACACCCCAACTGCCCTCCACGCCGTGGCGGTTCGGAAGCGGGTCTGGTGCGAGCCCGGGACGTGCGGGGGTCATGTGGCCCGCAGAGTGAGCCACAAGACACGGATGAGATGAGAGGGGTTTCGCTTGGCTCGCCGCAGCAAGACCATCTGGGTTTGAAAGCGGGTATCGGGGTGAATTTCTGAGACTTCTCGCTGGACGCGACAGGTGGTGAGCCGCGTCCCCGGTTGCCCTTCCCGAACAAGCCAGCCTGTGTCCTCCTTGGGGGTTACCACACCGACCCTCGAAGGACACAGGCATGGACGCCACCCGTGTTCACGTTCGCCGGCAGAGTTGTGCGCCGAACTCCTTCCC
>JANNQE010001333.1:0-1734 GCA_031441625.1 Planctomycetia bacterium | reverse complement strand
CCCTCCGACGACTGGCGTCGCGCGCCAAGGCCGCCTACACGCGGCGGTTCGACCCACCCGACCCGCCGACGATCATGCCCCTCGGCGACCCGTCCGTGGTGAATGCCATCCTCGCCGGTGCCGGCCTCCCCCCGCTCGCCGCGCTGCCCGCCCCCGACCTGCTCGCCGGCGAGCGTGCCCTCCGGGTGTACGTGCTCGATGACGGGTTGCGTGAAGCTCTGCCGTTCGCCCTCACCCCCATCGGCCGGCAAGACTTCTTCGGCTGGGTGGTGATGCACTCGTCCGGCGAGCGGATGGTGTCGCACGGTGAAGCGCTGGCGATGCTGGCGTTCACCGACCGCCTGCCCGACCGCGGATTGGAACTGAGCTACCGGCTGAACTCGGAGTGGCAACAGGCGGTGCCCGACGCCCTGACACGCAGCGGGTGGAAGCGGCTGAAGAACTACCTGCGAGAGCGATACAAGATCGACGGCCGCTGGATTCGCCGCGCCACGCTGCCGGCGGAGGTGCTGAAGAAGCCGCCCGCCTGCGGGGTGAACGTGGTCGCCCACCACGACTATGCCAGCGGGCTGGGGGCGGTGACGGCCGAGCTGGTGGACGCACTGCACAAGGCCGGGTACGCCACCGCGCTGCGCGACTTGCCGGTGATGCACCGACCCGATCCGACGACCCCGCACAAGCTCGACCTCGAACGGTACGACACCACCATCGTGGTGGCGGCGGTGAACACCTTCCCCGACGAGTGGTTCGGCCGGGCCGGGCTGTGGATGCGTCCGGGGGTGCGGCGGATCGCCGTGTGGTACTGGGAGATGGAAGACGTGCCGGCCGAGTGGGTGCCGCAACTGAGTTGGGCGAGTGAGGTGTGGGCACCGTCGGCGTACACGGCCGACGCCTTCCGCCGGGTGTTGACGGTGCCGGTGCGGGTGGTGCGGCCGGGGTTCGAGTTGCCGCCGTTCGCCCCGCTGCCGCGCTCGCACTTCGGGCTGGCCGACGGGCGGTTCGTGGTGCTGTTCACGTTCGACATGCGGAGCGTGATGGCCCGCAAGAACCCGCTCGGGCTGATCGCCGCGTTCCGCAAGGCGTTCGCCCCGACCGACCCGGCCGACCTGGTGATCAAGGTGTCGAACGGCACGTTCAACCAGTCCGACTTCGACAACCTGCGGACGGCGTGCGAGGCGGCCGGAGTGCGGCTGATCGACGCCGTACTGCCGCGGGCCGAACTGCTCGCGCTCATGAACTGCTGCGACTGCTACGCCTCGCTGCACACGGCCGAGGGGCTGGGCCTGGGCATGGCCGAGACGATGCTCATGGGCAAGCCGGTGGTGGCCACCAACTACTCCGGCAACACCGACTTCATGACCTCCGACAACAGCTATCTGGTGAACACGACGCGGGTGAAGATCCCGTACGACATCCCGCCGTTCCCCGCCGGCATCACGTGGGGCGAACCCGATCTGGATCACGCGGCCGAGCTGCTGCGGCGGGTGTTCGAGCAGCCGGCCGAGGCGCGGGCGAAGGGCGAGCGGGCACGGGACGACCTGCGGCGGGCGTTCGCCATGAGCGGGTACGCGCGGCGGGTGAAGGAAGCGCTGAGTTACTGACCTTCGGGAAAGCAATGTCACTGATCGCGGCCAGCCGCCCCAGGCCGAAGGCCTGAGAGTGTTCAGCCCAGGGCAACGCCCTGGGAACCCGGCCCCCGACCGAATCCACCCTGAAAGGGTGGGAGAACTGGCA
>JANNQE010001332.1:0-4558 GCA_031441625.1 Planctomycetia bacterium | reverse complement strand
GAAGAAGGAACCACAAAGGACGCGAAGAACACAACGGGGACGAACCGCCCGATTTCTCCCGCCTTTGCTTTGCGTCCCTGGTGCCCGTGGTGGTCAATACTCGTCCCCAGATTCCATCCCGGCACAGCCCTGACCGCAGGGGGGCAATTGTTGTTGGCACGCCTTGGCGAACCCTCACCGCCAGGGCCGTGGGTGTCTGGGAGTTCACGCCACCCACGGCCCTGGCGGGCCGGGTTCGCCAACTTCGGCCTTACGCCCCGACGATCTGCTTCACCTTCACCCGCACGTAGGGCTGGGTGTGCCCGCGGAGGCGGCGGACGTTCTTGCGGCGGCGGAACAACTGCGTCTGCGTCTTCACCCGCGGGAAGCCGACCACCTCGACGATCACTTTCGCCCCGGCCACGAGCGGCAGGCCGATCTTGGTCGTGTCGCCGCCGATGAGCAGCACGTTGCTCAGTTCGAGCGTCTGCCCGAGCTCGCACTCGCGGTGGTCGATGTTCACCAGCGAATCCTGCTCGACGCGATACTGGTGGGATCCGTCTTCGAAGATGGCGTACATGGCTCGGGTCACACAGGTTGTCGCGGACAAACGGAAGCTATGAGTATAGCGGCCCGGCGGGGGTTGACCAGGGGGAAGTGCCGCGTTCGGGCGAGCGGCGGGCGTGAGGAGCCGGGTTCGGGAGGGTGGCCGACTCTCGCCGAGAGTCGGAGTGAGGACGATGCCTGGGAAGCCGGCGTGGAGCGTGTGACGGCTTCCACCAACTGCACGCTCGTCACTCCGGCCGAACTCCCACTCCGACTCTCGGCGAGAGTCGGCCACCCGTTCGGAACCGGCCTACGCACTCCTCAGCTCGTCCCCACCGGCAGCCGCACCTCGGCGCGGGCGGCGTCGAACACCTTCACCACGTTGCGGTTCCGTCCGGTGCGCTTGGCCTCGGCCAGTGCCTCGGCCGCCAGCTCGTGCATCTGCTCGAACGACACCGGGTCGGCCGCCTCGGCCACCGCGAACCCGCCGCTGTTGGTGAGCGGGATGCGCAGCCCGCGATACCGCACCTCCATCGCCTCCACCTCGGCCCGCAGCCGCTCGGCCAGCACCACCGCCCCGGCGTGGTCGGTGTCCGGGGCCACCACCAGGAACTCCTCCCCGCCCACCCGCCCGACCGAGTCGGTGCCGCGGATGGTCCGCTGCACGATGCGGGCGAGGTGGATGAGCGCGTGGTCGCCGCCGGTTTGCAGGAACTGCGAGTTGACTTGTTTGAAGCGGTCGATGTCGATCATGCCGAACACGACCGGGCTGGGCGTCCGCACCCGCCGCAGCATTTCCTGCCCGCCGATCAGCTCGATGGCCCGCCGGTTCGACAGGCCGGTGAGGGTGTCGGTCAGGGCCATCCGCTCGAGCGTCCGCATGGTCGCCCGCAGCTCTTCGGTCCGCTCGTTCACCCGCTCTTCGAGCTCCTGGTTGAGCGTCCGCAGCTCCTCCAGCAGTCGCTCGTGGCTCCGCTCCAGGAGCAGCCCTCGGGCGACGGCCCGCAGGTGGGCGAGCAGGTCTTCCGGCTTCCACGGCTTGAGGATGAGGCGGTGGACGTGCCCGCAGTTGATGGCGTCCACGGCGTCTTGCAGGCGGGCGGTGCCGCTGATGAGCACGCGGGCGGTGCGGGGGGCCGTGCGGTACACCCAGTCGAGCAGGCGGAGGCCGGTGTCGTCGGGCAGGGTCAGGTCGGCCAGCACGATGTCGGGAGGGCCGGCCGAGACCAGTTTGCGGGCCTCGGCGGCCGATGTCACGGCGGTCACGTCGAACTCGTGCCCGAGTTGGTGGCCGAGCAACGACAGAATGGACGGCTCGTCGTCCACCGCGAGCACCGAACACTTGTAACGGGTCGTCTGCATGTCAACCGCCTGCGTGCGAGGCGTGAGTCGGGCAGGCAACTGGTCCGTGGGGGGTGGGCGCACTCTGCCATACCTCCGTGCATGTGGCGTGCGAATTCCTGTCGCGCAGGAGATTCCTGTTGGACTGTAGGACACGATCCCGACACGTGCGGGGATTCCGCACCGGACGTGTCGTGCCGCGTGAACACGGTCGCTTTTCTGTCTGGATTTTCAACCCCACCCCCGCAACCGCCGCCTCCCCCACATCCGGCACTCCCAGCAAAACCGCTGCCGCTCAGCCCTCCCGAACAACCCGATTGACCGATTGTCAAGCGGCACCGCCTGGGGAGAAAAATCCGCCGCTTTCCGAAGCGAGTGCTTGCACCCCTTGTGACAAGCGCTTACAATCCGGCAGTTGAAATGGTGAAGGGCATCACGGGCTCCCCGACGCGATGACGGTCGCCGCCGACCCGGTGGTTCACTGAACCCCAGTGGTTCACACAACCCCGGCCGGCACTCCCCGACCTCCGCGTAAGACGCACCCTGCCCACCTCCCCTTCGCCGGACGTTGGGAACCGCTCCGCGTCCCGAACCGATCCGCAACTGTAGCCGGGCCGGCCTCTGAGAGGACGGTTCGTCCGGGGTCACAGACCCCGACTACAGGAATACGGCTCGGCTCGGCGTCACGGAAGACCAGACAGACGGGCGAACTCCCACCTCCATGCGGCTTCACTCGGATCGTCCGGACTGTCCGGATGACCCGATCCGTCGCCGCGCCAGACGTTCGGCACCCCAATCGAGTTCTCCCGCCACGAGATCGGAACGAGACCACTCGTCACGAGATTCGCAGCGGTCGAGGTCCGTTTGCCAAACGCCTCATCCCAGGACGGGAGGGCGACGGCCGGGTGTTGCCGTTCGAGTCTCCCCACGGCACCAACACGCCCACCATCCCACAAGGACAGGAGCAGGCACCCATGACCACCGCCAGGCGGACCCGCAAAGCGTCTTCGGCTCAGGTGATCGATGACACCGTCAACGCCACCTATTCGTCCGACCTTCTGACCCCCGAGGAAGAGCGGGAGCTACTGACGAACTTTTGGGACTGCAAGAACGAACTGGTCCGGGTTCTCCTTCGCCACTTCCCCAACCTCCGCGAGAGCCGGCCGCCGCTCGAGCCGTGGCCGATGGCCCAGTTCATCCGCGACCAGTGTACCGACGTCTGCCGCGAAGCCACCGCCGTCAAGCGGCTCCACAACCGCTACGTCCACTACAAGCACCGGCTGGCCTCCGCGAACATCCGTCTCGCCGCCCACGTGGCCAAGCGGTTCCGCCACCACAGCCTGAGCTACACCGACCTGCTGCAAGAAGCCGTGTGCGGGCTGATGCAGGCCATCGACCGCTTCGACGTGAGCCACGGCACCCGCCTGGCCACCTACGCCACCTGGTGGATCCGCCAGACGCTCCAGATCGCCGTCGCCCGCCAGAGCCACCTGGTCAGCCTCAGCCCGCACCACTTGCAAGAACTCGGCCTGTTGCAGCAGGAGAGCGAAGCGCTCGCCCACGGCGGCAAGCACATCCCCACCCCGCAGGAACTGGCCCAGCGGACCGGCAGCAGCCTGGAACACCTGAACCACCTGCAAACGGCCACCCGCACCCCGGTGAGCTTGAACGCCGTCCTCGACGACGACAGCGACTTCAAACTGACCGAGGCGATGCCGGACACGCAGACCCTCTCCCTGCAAGAGAACAACGAACGGCAAGAGGCGCTCAAGTTCCTGATGGAGAACCTGCGGCCCCGCGAGCGGAAGGTGCTCGACCTGCGGTTCGGCCTGACCGGCAACGGCACGCACAGCCTGCGGCAGATCGGCCACCTGCTCCGCATCAGCAAGGAGCGGGTGAGGCAGATTCAGAACCGCGCGCTGGAGAAGTTGAAGGCGAACGCCGAGCGCGTCGGCTGGGAGCCGACGTTGCTGCTTGAGTAGGTTGACCGGAGTTAATCGAACACCGCCCGCCGCACGAGCCGCCTCGTGCGGCGGTGGCGTTTCGTGTGCTGGGGCGGCCGGTTGGTGACGCGGTGTCGTGGTGTTGGAGTTCACGCTTGAGCATGATTGGTGCCAAGCGTCACGCTGAAGTGTGAACTCCAACAGGGCGGACGACTCGACACCGAGAGACCGACAACTACCAGCTTGACCGAGGTGGAGGCCGACGATGGATTCGCACCCCGACCGCGAACAGGCTCTCAAGGATCTCGTGGAAACCAACCGCGCGTTGGTGAAAGAGGTACGCGCGATCCGCGAGTATGTGGACATTCTCCACGAGCAACAGAAGAGGTTGAAACGAAATCGTATCCTCATCCTCATCCTGTTCGTGGGCGCGATGCTGGCGATGCTGGCGGTGCCCGTCGCCCTGCTCGTCGTCGGGATGATTGCCACATCTCAAACCGTACCGACCCAAACGGAAGACCCCTGGCAGCGGTATGAACGCCAACTCGACCGGGCGGATCGGCAGCTTGATCGGAACGAGAAACTCGTCGAGCGGACGGACGCCCTCCTTAAGAGGTGGGAGAAAGCGGCCCCGAAGGAGTGAGAGGAACCAGTAGTAGAGCTTCCAGACTTGAAGTGTGGGTTCTCAATGTCGCCGCCCCCCGCCCCCGGGCCGCCCCGGGCGTTCGCGGCCCAGCCCCACCCCCCCC
>JANNQE010001331.1:0-3970 GCA_031441625.1 Planctomycetia bacterium | reverse complement strand
CCGGCGGGGTTGAGGATCGAGATGATCGCATCGACCAGGTCCTCGATGGACCAGCCGCTCCCCCCGCCGCCGCCGTCACCTTGTGTTCCCGGGTTCCACGGTTTCGCCTTCATCATGGCCAGACTCCGAGTACGTTCCGGTCGCAGGAACGCGACCATCATACCCGGGAAATGCCTGCCCGCCCTCACACCCCCTCACCAGCCGCGCGGATTCGGGAAAAACCGGGGCGAGCGGCGGTCAGGGCTGCGAGGATGGCATCAGCCGAACGGGGTGTCGGGCGATCTCATTCCAACCCGCCAGACCACCCGCGACGACATACCCCTCGACGACAGTTGTGGCTGAACTGAACTGCGTTCGGGTTCACCCCTTCGGCTCGTCGGGCAGGCCGGGCATCAGGTTGACGCTGTCGTGCGGGTCCACCCCGCGCAGGCCGGGCAGGCCGAGGATGCTGTCTTGCGACTTGGCCACGCTCACCAGGATGGGCTTGATCTCGCCGGTCACCACGTCGAGGATGCAGCACGTCTTCGGGTTGGCGCGGAAGAGCGCGCCGGGGTTGGCCACCACCGTCTTGCCCGTGCGGTGCTGCTCCCGCACGTGCGTGTGCCCGTAGAACACGTAGTCGAAGTAGTCGGACCGCTCGAGCTGATAAAGCTGGTGCCGCTCGTGGCTGTGCGTCCAGGCGATCCGCTTGCCGCCCAGCTCGATCGCCCCGAACGACTCGTTGTACTGCCCGCCGATGGACTTGATGGCCGCCGCCAGCTTCGCCTTGTCTTTGTCCCAGTTGCCGAACACGAAGTGGGTGGGCACCGGCTTGAACAGCAGGACCGTGTCCGGCGACTCGATGTCGCCGCAATGCAGGATCAGCTCCACCCCCTGCTCCGCGAGCAGGCGAACGGCTTCTGACACCGCCTCGGTGCGGTCGTGCGTGTCGCTGACGATGCCGATCCGCATGAGGCCCTCGGTCCGATTCCACGGTGCCCGCCTGTTCACTCTAACAATCCGCGCGGGCGGTGGGGAGTCGGAAGTCGGCCGCGGGCGGCTTTCCGAGCGGCGTGAGCCGCCGGGTTTTGGAACCGGGAACGCAGTGACCGGGTGCCGAATCGCACACCCGGCCACTGCGTTCCCGGTTCCCGGTCGCTCACTTGGCCGCTTTCACTTCCCACTTGTGCGCTTTCGGCGCGGCCAACTCGTACACCTTCTTCTGCTCGGCGTCGATCAGCGCGGTCCTCTTGGCCAGTTCCGCCGTTTTCTCCTTCGCCACGGCGTCCCGCGTCTCCTTGCTCACCCAGTTGGGTAGGTTCACGTTCGCCATCACCACCCCGCGGAAGCGGTCGTGAACCTGATTGTTCTTGGCGTTGATGGCGTTCAGCACTTTGGTGCCCTGGTCGAACAGCGGGCCGGCCTCGGCGTTGCCCAGGTTCACCCCTTCGGCCAGTTCCTTGTTCGTGTAGGTGCCCACCTTCACCCCGTCGCACAGCACGTCGTACTTGCCCTCTTCCAGCCCGCTCACGTTCAGCCCGTACACGTTCAGGTCTTTCAGCTCGTTCGTGTACGGCAGCATCGGCCGCCAGTCCTTCTGGATGGGCAGGGGGATGGCGTCGTCGGTGCGGGTGAAGGTGAGTGAAGTGCCGGTGCCGGTCACGTCCTCGATTTTGCACCCGACGGGGCCGGCCACCTTGCCCTTCGTGTCGCCGGTCAGGAAGTACGCCTGGCTGACCACCGCCGGCGCCTTCAGTTGCGTCAGGATGGCGTGGGCCATGAGCAGCCCGCCGGGGGGCGAGGTGTGGAACCCGTCGCCGAACGGCTTCGCCTTCGCCGCCTTCGGGTCGTCTTTCTCCATCGCCTCCAGGGCGGCGCGGGTGACGGCGTACTGGTCGGCGAACGGGTACTCGTACTTGGTCGCGACCTCCTTCAGCGGGGCGTAGAACTGCTTCTGCGTCTCCAGGTACTGTTTGAAGCTGTCGTTCACCCGCCGGTCCACCGCGTTCGGGCTGCACACGGCCACCCGCACTTTCGCGTCCTTCGCCGCCTTCAGCATGGCCTCCGTCTTCTCGCGGAACTGTTTGTTGCGGGCCTCGTCGAACTTGCCGTACCCGCCGTCGTTCATGCCGAAGTTGATGGTGATCGCGGTCGGCTTCTCGTCCAGCACGTGCGTCTGGAAGCGGCCCGCCCCGCCGTTCGCGGTGTCCCCGCTGATGCCCGCGTTGATGAACACGAAGTTGCCCTTCGGGAACCGCGTGGTCAGGTACAGCTCCATGTAGCTGCTGTACTGGTACTGCTCGGTGATGCTGTCGCCGAGGAAGACGACGCGGTCGTTCGGCTGGAAGAAGAAGTCTTTCGGCTGGGCCAGGAGCGGGGCGGCGGAGAGGACGACCACTGCGACCGCGAGCAGACGGCGCATGAGACACCCGGAGGTGAGAGGAGGAGGGCCACGGGCGAAATGTAGGCGGGGCGTGGGGGGCGGCAATGGGCGTGGGAATGTCACCCCTTCGTCGCCGGGAGCTTGCGACCGGGCGAGCGTGGCCGGTCGCAGGCTCCCGGTGACGACAAGGCGACTCGACACGTTGAAGCCCTTCTCCATCGGGTGTACCCTCACCCCACTCCCCCGGAGTCTCTCCCATGCACCGCCGCCAGTTCCTCGCCGCGTCCGTCGTCGCTTCGTCCGTCGCCTTCGCCGCCGACCCGCCGGTCAAGAAAGTCCGCGTCGGCGTGATCGGCCACACCAAGCGGGGCGACTACGGGCACGGCCTGGATGTCATGTGGCTGAAGCTGCCCGAGGCCGAGATCGTCGGCGTGGCCGATGCCGACCCGACCGGCCTCGCGGCGGCGAAAACCAGGCTGAAAATCGACGCCGGGTTCGACGACTACCAGGCGATGCTGAAGGCGACCAAACCGCAGGTGGTGGCCGTCTGCCCGCGGTATCTCGATCAGCACCACGACATGATCCTCGCCGCCATCGACGCCGGCGCGGAGGGCGTGTACGTCGAGAAACCGTTCTGCCGCACGCCCGCCGAGGCCGACGCCATCCTCGCCGCCGCCGACAAGAAGAAGGTGAAGATCGCCGTCGCCCACCGCAACCCGTACCACCCGGCGATGACGGTGGTGCTGAAGCTGATCGCCGACGGGGCGATCGGCAAGGTGATCGAGCTGCGGGGGCGGGGGAAGGAGGACGCCCGCGGCGGGTCGCTCGACTTGTGGGTACTCGGCTCGCACGTGGCGAACCTGGCGACGGTGATCGGCGGCAAGCCGACGGCGTGTGCGGCGAGCGTGCTGCTGAAGGGCAAGCCGGTGGTGAAGGCGGACGTCAAGGACGGCGCGGAGGGCGTCGGCCCGCTGGCCGGCGACGAGGTTCACGCCCGCTTCGACATGGAACGCGGCTACCCGTTCTTCTTCGACTCGGCGGTGAACCCGGACGCGAAGGGGGCGGGCTTCGGGCTGCAAGTGATCGGCACGAAGGGGGTGATCGACCTCCGCACCGACCGCGAGCCGCTGGCCCACCTGATCGAAGGCAATCCGTTCACGCCGACCAAAGACCCACGGGCGTGGGTGCCGATCACGAGCGGCGGGGTGGGCAAGCCGGAGCCGGTGGCGAGCACCGGTGCAGACGTGGCAAGTCACCTCATCGCCGGGCGGGATCTGCTCTCCGCGATGAAGGACAACCGCGCCCCGCTGTGCGACGGCATCGCCGGGGCGACGACGGTGGAGATGATCTGTGCGGTGTTCGAGTCGCACCGGATGGGTGGTCAACGGGTGACGTTCCCCCTCAAGACGCGAGCGAATGCGCTGCAGATTAATTGCGTCCCTCTTTCTCCGCCCCAAGGAACGGAGAGAGGGGCGACATGGAGAGACGGGCGGGACGGCAGTCGCCTTTGGCGGCTGAACCAGGATGGGGACGCTACAAGATGAAGATGCGTTGGGTGTTGGGCGGCATTCTGATTGTCGCCGTTGTTGCGGTCGCGGGCTTTCTCGC
>JANNQE010001330.1:0-2395 GCA_031441625.1 Planctomycetia bacterium | reverse complement strand
TGCGGACGCTGCGGGTGAAGGGGGCGGACGGGCGGTGGCAGTCACGAACGCCGGCCATGGCCGCCGGCCTGACCGATCACGTGTGGACCATCCGCGAATGGATCACCTTCCCCGCTGTACAACGGCGATAGGACACCACCGATATTTCGGCGGCCTGACCATCAAGGAGGCCGCCGCCGCCCTCGGCATCGCCCCGCGGACGGCCGACGCGCACTGGGCGTTCGCCCGCGCCTGGCTGCTGGCCGAGATCGCGCGGACGGACGGACCGAATGTTTAACGGTTTGAACGGCGCGTTTCGGCGGGTTTCGTCGCCTGTGATATTCGGGCGGATCGGTCCAACCGAAGCAAGGGGCGAACGTGAGCGAGCTGGACATCTTCACCGAAGCGCTGACCCGCCCGGACCCGACGGATCGCGCGGCGTTTCTCGACCGGGCGTGTGGCCCGGACGCCGCGTTGCGGGCACGCCTCGGCGAACTCTTGGCCCGCCACGCGGATGACGACTCCCTCCTCGAACGCCAAGCGGCGGACATCCTGCGGGACGAACCGGCCGCGGGCGGTTCCAATTCCACCGTGGGCGAAACGATCGCCGGCCGGTACACGCTGAAACAGGTGATTGGCGAGGGGGGGATGGGGTCGGTGTACCTGGCGGACCAGACGGAGCCGGTCAAGCGGCCGGTGGCGCTGAAGCTGATCCGGGTTGGAACGGACTCGAAGGCGGTGCTCACCCGGTTCGACGCTGAGCGGCAGGTGTTGGCGATGATGGACCACCCCGGCATCGCCCGCATCTACGACGGCGGGGTCACCCCGGCCGGCCAACCGTTCTTCGTCATGGAGCTGGTGCGGGGCTTACCGCTGACGGGGTATTGCGATTCGAAGCGGCTGACGGTGGCCGCCCGGTTGCAGTTGTTCACGTCGGTGTGCCGGGCGGTGCAGCACGCGCACCAGAAGGGGGTCATCCACCGCGACCTGAAGCCCGGCAACGTGCTCGTCACCGAGGTGGACGGCCGGCCGACGCCGAAGGTGATCGACTTCGGCGTGGCCAAAGCGACGGAGCAGAAGCTGACCGACCAGAGCTACGCGGACACCGGGGCCATCGTCGGCACGCCGGCGTACATGTCGCCCGAGCAGGCCGACCCGACCACGACGGACATCGACACCCGCACCGACGTGTACGCCCTCGGGGTCGTGCTGTACGAACTGCTCACCGGGTCGCCGCCCCTGGACGGCAAGCAGTTCCGGCGGGGGGCGGCCCTGGAGATGATGCGGGTGGTGCGGGAGGTCGAGCCGAGCCGGCCGAGCATCAAGCTGAGCACGGCCGACGCCCTGCCGAAGATCGCGGCCGACCGGAGCATCGAGCCGGGGAAGCTGGCCAAGCTCCTGCACGGCGAACTCGACTGGGTGGTGATGAAGGCGATCGAGAAGGACCGCGACCGGCGGTACGAGTCGGCCGACGGGTTGGCCCGCGACCTGTTGCGGTACCTGGCCGGCGAGGTGGTCGAAGCCCGCCCGCCGAGCCGCTGGTACCGGGCGCGGAAGTACGTGGCGCGGAACCGCCTGCCGGCGACCGCCGCCGGCCTGGTGGCGGTCGCCCTGCTCGCCGGGGTGGTGGTGTCGGCGTACTTCGCGGTGGTGGCGGGTGAGGAGGCGGTGACGGCACGCCGGGCGGAAGCGAACGAGGCGACCGCCGCCCAGGCGGCACGGCAGGCGGAAGGGGAGGCGAAAAAGGCCGAGGCGGCCGCACGCACGGCCGAGGGGGTGGCGACGCGGGCGCGTGCGGACGCCGAGCGGGAGTCGAAGGAGGCCAGGTGGCAGGCCCGGCAGGCGAACGACGCCCGGCACGCCATCCAGATCGACCTGGCGCTCCGCGCGGGGAGGAGGCGGATTACGACCGCGTGGCGGCCCTGCTCGCCGACGTGCGGCCGGAATACCGAACGGTGTGGGAGACGGGGTACGTCCGCACCCTGCTGGCCGCGGAATCACCGCTCCGGTTCGCCCTCACCGGGCACTCCAAGCGGATCAACCGGTTGTCGGTCAGCACCGACGGCAAACGGGTGGTCACCGCCAGCGAGGACGGGACGGCGCGGGTGTGGG
Source organism: Planctomycetia bacterium (assembly GCA_031441625.1). Classification (GTDB taxonomy): domain Bacteria; phylum Planctomycetota; class Planctomycetia; order Gemmatales; family Gemmataceae; genus JALHQU01. The sequence goes on along the minus strand of JANNQE010001330.1, from coordinate 304 downwards.
ACGCCGACACGGGAAAACGGATCGCCATCGTGGAGGAGCCGCACAACTCGGAACTCGACTGCGTGGCGTTCAGCCCGGACGGCAAGCGGTTGCTCACCGGCAGTTGGGACGCCACGGCCTGGTGTTCAACACGTGATTCAGGTCCACTTCAACACCGAATCCCGGTCCACTGGTGCCACAGTCTCCCTACCGCCGGTACGTCCCGGCCGTAGGGGGTTCGGATGCGCACCGTGGACGACTTCGCTGACATCCGCCGGTTGCACCGCGACGGCCTGAGCGCCCGCCAGATCGCCCGCCGACTGGG
>JANNQE010001329.1:0-2183 GCA_031441625.1 Planctomycetia bacterium | reverse complement strand
CCGAAGGGGCCGGCGTGGTGGACGCCGGCCCCTTCGGGGCGGGGGTGGGGCGACGGGTCCCAGGGCTTCCGCCCTGGGCTACGAACGCCGGCCGCTTCGCGGCGGTGGGCGGGCGTCCTCCCACAACAACCAAACCCTACCAACACGAAAGACGCTCACCCGAGTGCGGAATGGTTGGTTCTGCCTTCCATTCCGCACTCCGCGTTCCGCATTCCGAGTTCCCAATGTTCCCCATCCTGCTCGACGCCCCCGGCCGGCTGGCGATCACCGCCCGCCCGCGGGGGAACGACTGGCTGCCCGACGAAGTCGCCGGGTGGAAGCGGGCCGGCGTGTCACTGGTGGTGTCGCTCCTGACGCCGGACGAAGAAACCGACCTCGGACTGACGGACGAAGCCGCGGAGTGTGCCGCCGTCGGGGTACAATTCTTGCGGGTGTCGGTGCCGGATCGCGGCGTGCCGGCGAACCGTGATGAGTTTGACGGTGTCGTGTCGGCAGTGGTCGAAGAAGTACGCCGTGGCGGCATGGCGGTGATGCATTGCCGGCAGAGTGTCGGCCGTGCGCCGCTGCTGGCGATTGCGGTGCTGAAGGCGTTCGGTGTTTCGACCGAGGAAGCCACGGCCCGCGTGTCCGCCGCCCGCGGGGTGCGGGTGCCCGAGACGAACGAACAGGCCGAGTGGGTGAACCGTTAACCCGCCCCGAAGGGGCCGGCGGATGTAGCCCAGGGCGGAAGCCCTGGGTTGTCGGATGACAAAATGATCCCTCCCCGGAGGGGCCGGCGTCAAGAAGCCGGCCCCTCCGGGGAGGGTGAGATGGGGGCAACCCCTCCCCAGGGCTTCCGCCCTGGGCGACATGCGACGGCCCCTTCGGGGCGAAAAGACCACCATGAAAACTCACCGCCTCGCCCGCATCGCCGAAGTGGTGCGGGAAGTCGCCGCCAGCACCATCCTGTTCAACATCCGCGACCCGCGGGTGAAGGGCGTCACCGTCACCCGCTCGGAGGTGAGCGCCGACTTGCAGCACGCGAAGGTGTACGTGTCCGTCATGGGCACCGAGAAGCAGCAGCGGGACGCAATGGTCGGGCTGAAGAACGCGGCCGGGTTCGTCCAGTCGAAGCTGGCCGACCGCCTCATGACCCGCTTCCTGCCGGTCATCATCTTCATGGTGGACGAGGGGGTGAAGAAGAGCATCGAGGTGGCCCGCATCCTGGCCGAGGAGAAAAAGCTGCGGGGCGAGGTGGACCCGCCGGCGGTTGACGCTGATGCCGATTCCGCCGAAGATGATGACGACGCCGAGGACGCGGACGCCCCCGAGTCCGCCGAGGAGCCGCCCGGCCGCTAGCCCGTTCCGGCGGGCCGTGCGATGGACCGACACAACCCCGCGAGCGACACCATGCCGGCCGCCCCGAACAAGCAGACGCAGCTCGCCCACCTCCAGGCCGCGTTCAAGAAGAAGACGCCCGCCCCCGCCGACACGCCCGAGCGCCCGGTGCTCGACGAGGTGGTGTACGCCATCCTGCGAGACGGTGCGACGCCCGAGCAGGCCGACGCCGCCTTCGCCCGCCTGAAAGACAAGGACGTGTTCTTCGACTGGAACGAGATCCGCGTGAGCAGCGTCCAGGAGGTGGCGGACGCCGTCCACGGGCTGCCCGGTGCCGGCGACAAGGGCGAGCGGGTCATCAAGTTCTTGCAAGAGGTGTTCGAGGAACTGTACGGGTTCGACCTGGGCGACATCGCCAAGAAGGGCGTGAAGCAGGCGGCCAAGCAGCTCGGGCGGTACAAGAGCGGGGTGAACGAGTTCGTGGTGGCGTGGGTGACGCAGCGGGCGCTCGGCGGGCACGCCGTGCCGCTCGACCACCCGACCATGCGAGTGCTGCAGCGGGTGGGCGTGCTCGACCCCGAGAGCGACGACATGGAGGCCGCCCGCGGCACCCTCGAGCACTTCATCCCGAAGGCGTCCGGCCCGGACTTCACCGACCGCATGGCCGTGTTCGCCGCCACCGTGTGTACCGACGACCACCCGAAGTGCGAGACGTGCCCGATGCTTTCCCACTGCCCCACCGGGCAGGCGCTCGTGGCGTCGAAGGCGGTGAAGAAGGAAGGCAAGCCGAAGAAGAAGTGACCGATTCGTAGGGCGGGCGAGACGGGCGCAGCCCGGCGACCCCCGCCGGTATGGTTCACGGCGGG
>JANNQE010001328.1:0-15561 GCA_031441625.1 Planctomycetia bacterium | reverse complement strand
CCCCCCCCCCCCCGGAACTGCCTGGCGGGGCCGGGGGGATTTATTTCGCCGACGGGCGAAGTTGGCGGACGGCGAGCCAGACCAAACCGGCCAACACCCCCAAGCCGAGGGCGACGGTGAGCACCAACACGCCCATCGGCTCGCGGTGGACCTTCAACGCCACCGGCCGCGGGCTGACGCTGGTGGCCCCGCCCCGCGGGTGGAACGCCGCCGCCCCGTCCGCCTGGTCGTACCCGGTGAGGGGGGCGGGGCCGGGGAAGGTGAGGCGAACGGGGGTCGAGCCGTCAGGCGAGGACGCCGCTCCAACCGCCACCGAACCTTCGGTGACCAGATCGAACTCCAACCCTTGGAGCTGTTCGCGGGAGGCGTCGGCGACGACCGGGCGGAGCACGAACTCCACCTCGCGAGTGCCGGCGGACACCGCCCCGCCCGCCCGCCCCTTCCCGCCGCCTGCCTTTACCACCTCCGTGGTGACGACCACTGGCGGTGGGCCGCTGACGACGACCCGCACGTCCGCCGACGGCACCACCTGCCGCGGGTCGGCGGCCGCGGTGAAGGCCAGTTGCCATTCGCCGGCGGCGGACGCCGTCACTCGCCCGGTCACGCTCACCCGCACGCTGCCGGTCGAGGTGTCGAGGGTGACGGCCGACGGGGTGACATCCACCCCGTCACGGCCGGCCAGTGCGAACTTCAGAGGGCGGACGAACGGCCCCCCGCTCCACTCCCACCGCAGTTCCACCTCGCACGCCGCCCGGTCGGTCGCCAGGTTCACCCACCGCGGTGGGCTGGCGACGACCGGCGACCAGTTCACGACGGCGTTCACGACCGGCAGCGGGACGGTGAGGGTGAGCGGGCCGGTCGTCACCCCTTCGTGAATCCCGCCGGGGAACGGTTCGGAGAACCCGCCCGCCGGCGGTCGTAGGGCCACCGTCGCGGTGCCGGTGGCCAGTTCGGCCGACGAGACGGACAGCCCCAACTCGGCCGCGTGCGGACGGCCGTCCAACGGCACCCGGAACGAGCCGCCGCGGTCGCCGCTCAACTCAAGCGTGCCGGTCAGGGCGGAGCGGTGGCCGGTCGGGGTGGCGGTCGCCCGCACCCCGACCCGAACGGTGCCGTCGGTCGCCCACCGCACCCCCGCTACTTCGGCCGCCACCGCCACCGCTACCGGCACCCGTTCCGTGGTGGTTAGATCGATTCCACGGGCAACGCCGCCGGCGGTGAGCGGGTCGATCAGTTGCCGCGTCCGCCGCTGGCGGGTCGTCTCATCGTCCGCCCACACCCGCACGCTCACGGTGTTCGCCAGCCCGTCGGCGGTGCGGCTCTTGAACAGTGCGTTGAGCGCGGAAAGGGCCTTCTCCAGGCCGCTCGTGTCGCTGTCTTCGAAGTCCGAGATGAGCATCACCTCCACCCGCCCGGCCTTGCGGGAGCGGTCCAGTTCGCCGGTGCCGCTGGTGAGGGCAGGTGCGATGGCGGTGCCCCCGCCCGCGGTCAGGGTGTCCAGCTTCTTCAGTGCGGAGTCGGCGTCGGTGAACACGAGCGGCGGGTCGGGGCGGTCGGTGAACGTGACCAGCTCCAGGGGCGCGTCTTTGGTGGGGGGGGCTTTCTTCACCCGCTCGCGGAGCAGGCCGACAGCCCACTGGAGACGGGTCTGCTTCCCGTCGAGCGTGCCCATCGACCCGCTCTTGTCGAGGCAGACGATGGTGGGCACCGGCGACCGAAGTGGGTCGGCAGCAGTCGCGGTTAGGGCGGCGAGGGTGGCAAGAGCCGCCACATAGAGGAGTCGGTTCATGGTGGTGTGAACGGGAAGGATGGAGGAGGACCAGCGGCCGGAGTGACCGCGGGCGGGGTGGGTCAGGCGTAGGTGAACTGACGGCCGGGTTCCCCGGCGAACACCGTCTTGCCGTCGGCCCCGCGGGCCTCGAGCGCGGACATGCCGACCACCTGCCGGGCGATCACATCGGCCATGAACTCGGCCGCTTCGCCAAGGGTGGTGGCCCGCGCGCCTTTCCCGTTGCCGATGTGCAGCGGGTACATGAAGTCGATCTTGCCCGCCTTGGCGAGGGCGTTCGCCTCCCACAGGGCGGCGTAGGCGTTGGCCAGCGGGCGAAGCTTGAGGGTGAAGTTGTCTTGCAAATCCGATTGCAGGAGGGGGGGGAGGAAGACGAGCGATGGCAGGAGCACGCGGTCGGCCTCGGGAGTGACGGTCCTCTTCTTCTGCGGGTCGCCGAGCAGGTCGCACAGGTAGATGCAGGCCGCGGCTGACGTTCCCCCGCCCATGGAACCGAACACCACCGGTTTGACCTCGGCGGCGTGCTCCAAGGCGGTGTGCAGTTGTTGGCGGAGGAACGCCTTCACCTCGTCCTCCATCAGCACGTACTTCATCCCACCGATGAACGGGCGAGTGTTCGAGCCGGCTTCGGACGACAGCACCCCCGTCTCTTCCGGCGGGAAGGCCTTGAAGAACCGCTGGACGATAAAGCCGAAACGGCGGGTGAAGCGGCGGGCCGTTTCCAGCCGGTTGTCGCCGTACTCGGCACGGGGGCCGCGGGCGGTGACGAGCATGGCCGGCAGACCGTGGTCCACGGCCAGTGCCACGTCGTTCTTGTCGGTGTCCGTCGCGCACTGGAAAAGGTTTTTGATCTGATCCGACACCGCCACGCTCTTCAACTTCACGTTGGTCAACGTGCCGGCACCGCCGGCCGAGATGCCGAGGACGGAACGAGGGAATCTGGGCATGGGTTTCACACGAATGGAAAAAGGGGTGGGCGGGCGACCCGTTCGCCCCCCACCCCCCTCCCGGAACCGCCCCGCCCGGCGGCGGGATTATTTGCCCGATTCGCCCGCCGGCCGCGTCAGAATCAGGAACCCACGCGGCGGGACGAGGGTGCTCCACACCGGATGCGGGTCATGCGGCATCATCGTTTGAATCATCTCGTAGGCGGCTCGTAGGTAATCGAAACTCCGCACGTTGACCGTGTAGAAGCCGCCGAACTCACGGTACACCTTGATGCCGCTCACCCCCGGCGGGCGGGTGATGACATCGAGCTTCTTGCGGTTGCCGGCCAGCGCCCCGCTCAGCCGGTTCAGTTCGTCCAAGAGGGCGTCCTTCACCGCCTCCAACCCCGGCGGGCAGACGGGCACCTCGACCGTGCCCAGTTCGTAAGTGTCGCACCGCAACCGCGGGTCGCAGTCGCGGACCGTCACGTGCGGGTGGGCACGCTCGAACAGCTCGCCGGCCACCCGGCGGGCGGCCTCGGTGGTCCCGATCACCGCGAAGTCGGACTCCGCCCCGGCGTCCGCCCGCACCAGCGCGAGCAGGCGGTCGGCGTACCGCACCGTGTCGGCGTGGGTGGCCGGCGCGTCCTCGCCGAGAGCTGCCCGGTAGAGCACGGCCACGGCCGCCACGTCGGGGGCGTTGTGGGCGGCCAACACCCGTTGCCGCACCGCGTCGGTCGGTTGCGAGGGGAGGAACACGGTTCGCCCGCCACCGGTGGCGGCCGCCCCCCCACGGAGGAGGTCGGCCACCTTCGGGCGGCAGTCCATTGCCCGCCGCCCCCACGCCGCCTGTTCGTCGAGGTGGCCGAACGCGGCGGGGTTCCGCCGGGTCAACTCCTTCGCCGCCACCTCCTGCACCACCGCCTGCACCGCCGCCTCACGCTCCCGCTTCAGCACGTCGAACAGCCGCACCTTCAACTTCTTCACCGCCCGCTCCGCCAGCTGATGGGCGAACCCGTCGAACGCCAGGTAACGGGTTGACGTGGTGGCGAGTGCGTCGACCGCCGGCTCCGCTTCGCCGTCCGCCGCGTGTTCCTTCAGTTCGTCTTTGACCGCCTTCACCAATCCGTCCGTGTCGTCCGGCGACTTGCGAACGGCGGCGGACAGTTGGCCGAGCAGGGTGGCGAACACCTCCTGAATGCGGGCCGCGGCCGGGCGGCTGATGTCGGCCGTCTGCCCGTCCGTCCCGGTGTGCAGGACCCGCAAGGCGTTCACGCGTGCGACGACGGCCGCCGGCGTCGGGTTGTCCGGCAGCGGGGCGAGGGTGGTCAGCTTCAGCCGCGGGCGGATGTGGGCGGCGACCGCCGCCGGCCGCAAGTCGGCCAGGCTGCGGGCGATGGCCGCCCGCTCGCCCGTTAGATCGACCCGCGTCCAGATCGCCTCGTGGATTTCGACTGCCACCTCGCGGGGCGGGCCTAGGTCGGCGGCGGTGCCGCTCACCCCACAGCCGGCATTCTTCGGCCGCATCAGTTCGAGGAGTTCGTCCGGGAGGAGTTGGGCGTCGGCGTCGGCCACGGCGGTCAGGAACGCCCGCTCGATGTCGTCGTCCGGCGGAGGGGTGTCGCCGGTCGCCGGCGGATCGTCGGCGGGCGGGGCGGCGCCGTCGTACACCGGCACGTGGGTGCGGCCGTTGACTGAGGGGCTGAGGTCGATGTCGGTGTTCATGACTGGTGGTGTCCGGGTGGGGTGTCGGGGAAAAGGGGAGGAGTACTCACTGGCCGTTCAGGTAGCCGGCGGACAGGACGAAATACCCGGCGACGGCGAGGACGAGGCCGGCGAACAGACCGACCCCCCAGGCCACGGCCTGATTGCGGGCGTGGCCGGCGGCGAGTTGCACCTTGCGGGTTTCGACCTCTCGCTCGGCCCACGTGCCGACGTCGGCGTCGTCCCAGTCCCAGCGGGCGCCGCCCACCTTCACCAGCCCGTCGGTGGTGACGGCCGTCTGCCACTCGCGGACGGCGACGGCCAGGTCGGTGCTGCCGATCACCTGGTCGGCCAGTTTGTCGTCGGCGGCGGCGGCCTTGCCCTGGATTCGGGAGGCGTCCTTGAGCACCTCGTCCCGCAGGCGGGCGAGCGTCTCCTTCATCCGGCTGGCCAACAGGTTCAGGGCGGTGAGCAACCCGACGACGGTGGCCAGACCGACGCCGAGCAGCCAGACGAGTGGTAACATGGGTGCGAACCGGAAGGGGAACGGCGGTGACGCGACCGTCATGGCCGTCGTCAGTGGACACCCGGAACCGCCGCCACCCGCCGGGGGAGTTTTTCACGTGAAGCGGAACGCGGCCGTCGAACTGCTCACCCACGCCTACCGCACCGCGGCCGAGAAGGTGCGGCCGGCTCTACTCGCCAACCGGCCGGCGACGATGGCGTTCCTCAGACGGACGCTCGATTTCAATAGTTGGCACAACCAATTCAACCGCCGGAACGGGACTTTTCTTTTCGCCGTTGAGTTGGGGGATCAGTCCACCGATGTCCGAACAGAACTCGCTCGCTTGGCCATCGACGGGGCCACACCCAACGCGATGTTCGCCCTGATCCGATTGGCGGATCGCCATGCGGACGCCCGAGCCTGCATCTTGAGTCTTGCCGTGTCCGGTGAGGACGAGGCGTTACTTTCGACCATTGCGTTGGCGGAGCGACGTGCCGATGCGCGGTCTGTCGTGGTTGATCTCGCGATGGCTGGAAATGACCGGGCGGTGATCGGGACGTTTTTCCTGGCTGCCAAAGACCCGTTGGTTCGGCGCATTCTTCCATCGCTCCCCCTGAAGGCGTTCACCTCGGTGCATCGAATCTCTTCGACTTGGTTCCCGATACGGTTGTGCGCGTTGAGGAGTTTGGCAGCACACCGACCCGAAGCCATCGAGTCGTTGCCCGAGGAGGACCGAAGTACGTTATCCGCACTCGCGACACCAGTACCGTCAGTCGACACGCCTCGCCCTGTGGCACGCATCCTGACGACCGACCGGCCAAGTCTGATCTCGCGTGCGAGGTCAGGTGATCTCCTCGCCGTGAACGAACTCGTTCAAAGCGACGACACAGACTCGGAGGTCGGAGCCGTGATCGTTGACTACTTGTCGGATCGCATCCGGCAGTTCGGCGACTTCTCGTTCTGTGCTTTGTGGTTGCGGAAGGTCCGCTTACTCTCAGAAGAGTGCCAGAGCCGACTCGCTTGTGCGATGGGGAGGCGACTCTTGAAGGACGCATCGGGCCACGAGGCCGGCACACTCCACACCGAGCGTCACACATCGCCACCGATCTCCCCGGAATTGTTCTCGTGGCTCGCACAGATCATTTCGGACAACGACTGACCGCGTCAGCCGGCCGGCCGGTTGTTCGGCACGATGATCGGCACCGGGCGGGGGTGGGTGGGCACGCGGACGACGGCGTTGCCGCGGTCCAGGCGGCCGAGGAAGTCCGCCTCTTCCGGGGTGCATTGCAGGGTGTCGGCCAACAGTCGGCGGCTCCGCCGGCCGCTCGCCCGGAACGCGACGTGCGATTCCACCTCGTCCATGACGTCCGGGGCCAACCCGGCGGCCGCCGGGGTCAGGAGAACAACCCCAACGCCGTACTTCCGAAAGGCCCTCAAGGTGGTGAGGAGCAACTTGAGCGTCCGCGCTTGCGGGGAGTCGCCGGCCAGTTCCGCCCGCCCGCCACCGCCCGCCGGCCCGGCAATGAGGTGCGCCTCTTCCAGCACCAGCAGCCGCTCCAGCGGCCGCTGCTTCCCATCCCGCTTGTACCGCACCCACAGGTGCATCTGGAAGAAGCTGAGCAGGAACATCATCACCGCCGCCCGCTCCTCCTCCCCCGGCAGGGTTTCCAACTCGATGACCGAGGACCACTCGCGGACCTCGGTGAACAGGTCGTACCAGAACTGGTGGGTGGGGTCGGCGTCATTCAACGGGCCCCCGCCCGTTTTGGCGATCAGGAGGGCGTCGGCCTCGCGGCACACCTCGCCGAGCGGGCCGTCCCGCAGATTCTCCCACCGCGTCTCGAAGTAGTTGCGGTACTCCGCCTCCCGCCCGCCGCCGAGCGAGCCGACGGTAGCCGGGATGTACTCGTTGAGGAAGTAGTGGCACAGGGACTGGAAGCCAGGCATCGGGTAGCCGGCGGCGTCGTACTTCAGCAGGCTCGGCCGCCCGCGGGTGGAGTTCCGCAGCCCGCACGCCCGCTGGTAGTACCACCGCACCCCCCGCTCCAGATAGCTGGTCAGGCTGGCGTGGCTGTTGAACAGGGCGGCCAGACCCGGCATGAGCAACGACAGGTGCATTTGCATCGGCACCCCGTGCGGGATGCGGGCGAAGTCGAACACCAGGGCGTCCGGGCGCCCGGCCGGCGGTCCTTCGTAGATGGTGCGGAGGCGGCGGAGGTCGGGGAAGTTGTGTCGCTGGATGTCAAAGTGTTCGGCCACCGCGGTGTCCACGATTGTCACTTTCAGGAACGGCGCCAGTTGGCGGAGGACGCTGCCCAGCCAGTGCCCCTTCCCTTTCCCCACGCCGCCGGTGGCGGCGAGATGGCCGTAAAGTGATTGCACCGGCACCGTAAGTTCCTCGACCCCCTTGAGCCGCGGGTTGTCCGGGGTGGCTTCCGGGCCGGACATCGGGAGCAACCGGGGGGTGGCGACGTACCCGAAACTGACGACCGGCCCGCCCGCCGGCGTGCCCCCGCCGGCCGTCGGCGGGAACGGCGACACCGCCGCCGAGCGGAGGCCGCGGGCCGGGCCGGTAGGTAGGCGGAGCAGCCGTCCGCACTCGGTCACTGTGTACGTCACCTCCAGCAGGCGGCTGAGCCGCCGCACGTCGGCCGCCCCCACTCCGGTGGGGTCGTCCAGTCGCAAAGCACTTTGCATCTTCCGCAGTTGGTCGGCGAGCGGCGGGTCGTCCGACTCCCACGGCCAGCCGACATCCGACGTGTCGGCGAATGCCCCAGGGGCGGAGTGGTCGGCCGCCCACGCGCGGAGGAGTGTCCGGGCGTCGGCCTCGGTCGGCGCGTAAGCAGTCACGGCGACGGCCCGTAGGTCGGCGGTCGGGCGGGCGAGGCGAGCGGACGTGCCGGAGAGCAGGCGGGCGGCCCGATCGCTCGGCGGTGCCGTTTCCGGCCGGCGGTTGGTGTCCTCGGCGAGGGCGGCGTGGGTGTCGGCCGCGGACGCGCGGTCGGCGTCAGGAACGGGACAAATGGTCACCACCACCGCCGCCTCGCCCAGACTCACCAGCAGGTTCAGCCACCGCCCCGGCGTGCCGTCGGCCGGCCGGCCGAGCGGCCACACGGCCGGCGCGCAGCCGATCACCTCCGGGTTGGGAGTGGCCACCGCCATCGCCCGGCGGCGGGTGGTGTCGGCGGCACGGCGGGCGTGGGCGCGGGCGAGCCGTGCGTTCGGGCGGTCGCCGTTCGGCCGGTCGATCACCCCGAGGCGGCGGACGAGGCGGGCCGTTTCACCCCGGAACTGCGGCGCCGGCCCGCTCTCCGCGTGATATCCGTCCGGCAGGAGCGGCAGCCACGCGGCCGGGTCGCACCCCCAAGCGGTGACGGTTGGCACCACCACGCCATCGCGGGCGGACACGGACAGCTCCACCCGCCCGGTGGCCGACGCCACTGTCAGTCGTTCAGCGAACGCCGCCTCCTGTCGGTCGTCGGGGGTGGCGTCGTGAGCGCGTTCGGGGACGATCAGCAAGCGGATGGCGCGGGGGGTCACCCGTGGTGCGTCGTGACGGGTATACTGGGCATCGGCCGGCGGCGGGGTGGTGAACACGGGCAGCTCCGGGTGGGTGAACCCCTTCCCGGAACCGACACCGCCGATGGACGGACTTTTCTTTGTAACCGGGTGCTTCTCGCTCATGTTCAGCGTCATGTTCCCTCACCCGTACGCCACGGAACTCTTCTCCCCACGGGAGCAAGTTCCAAACGACCTCGATGACCTGTTCAACCGGACGTTTTCTCGCCTGGGCACGTCGGGCACTCTGGTGGCGTTGGCCGCGTGCGTGGCGCGAGACCGCGTTCTCGACCGACTGACAAGCCGGCTATTAACGGTCGCGAAAGCCGACGGATTCGTCGGGGAGCAGGTTCTCGGCTGGGCGCTCCGCTGGCGAACGGGCAAGTCGGACCAACGGACACGCGAGTTCATCGTGGCGCTCGCCAACTCCCCGGCGGTCAGAGTCGATCTCCAGACCACCGCACTGGAACTGTTGGCGAGGTGGTGGGCGGGAGACGCCGCGGCCCGAGAGGTCGTCGTGCGGTGGATGAACCGTCGGAAGAAGCAAGCGCGGGATGTCCTGCGGTTCGGAGTGATCGACTGGTGGTCGGTCCCGGAAGCATCCGACGTGTGCCACTCCTTCTTGAGCGACCGCCGGTGGTGGAGGGACAACGAAGCCGAACGGGTGAGTTTTGCGTTCGACGGGTGGGACCACAGCCCGCAATCGCGGCAGGTGGTGGCGGAGTTCGTCTCCCACCCGGCCCCCGCGGACGACGGCGGGAAATGGTCGTGGGAGTCTGACCGCACGCCGGTGGTCGCCGCTCTCGCATGGCATCGATCCGACGTGGACGCCCGCCGACTGGTGCTGAACTACGTCGTCGAGCATCACAACGCCGGGCTTGAGTTCCATCCCCACGCCCGCGACACGTTTGCGGACGACCAACTGTTCAAGAACCTGCGACGGTGGGGGGAGGAGCCGGATGCCCGTGCCGAGTTGCTGACCCGACTGAACGGGGTGACCTGGCCGGTGGCGATGGTACTGATGCAGGTGGTGGCGAACTGGCCGGGCGACGGTGCGGCCCGGCGGGTGGTTCTGGACTACCTGCGGTCCCGGCGTCGCCTCCGGCTCATCCGCACTAAGGCCGGGCGGGTATATGGAACCCGTAGCGCCCCTGGCGACGATGACCTGCGGGCGGCCGTGGCCAGATGGAAGTCGCACCCGGACGCCCGCGGGGAGTTCATCGCCTTCTTGGAGGAAGAACCGAACTGGTACGATGACGAATCCCACTTCTCCGCTCTGGTCCTCAAGTGGGACGGCGAGGATCGGGGGGACGGATTCGTCGGCCGTGTCCTCGCCCGTGTCTCCCTCCCACCCGATGACGGTCCGGCAGACCCGGAGTTGGCGGAATTGTTCGCCAAGATCTCGGAATTGCCGAAGGACGACCTCGTGCCGGTTGCGGTACGCGAATCGGATCTCCTCCCGTCGTTCCGTGTGCTCGACGCCATTCGGCCTTCGTGCTCCGAGCGTCCGCGGATCGTGGACGCGGTTCGGGACGGCCTGCGGCAACTTCGGCAACTGAACGTGTCGGGGGAATTCACCTCCTCCCGGCTCAGGGCGTTGGCCCGCGTTTGGCTGAACCCGGACGCCCTGGCTGAGGTGTTCACACACCTCGCCGATCCAGACGCCAACGACTACGAGCGAGCGATGATCCTGACGGAGTTGGTGAACGCCGACTGTCCACCGGCGGTGGCCGAGGACGCTGTTCGCAGATTGTTGGCCGACCTCACCCGCCCCGGTCGTGAACCCCACTGGAACGCACTCGACATGCTGGCTCAGACCCTCGGCTCGGGGGTGTGGCGGAACATCCCGCGACCAGAGTTCGACCAACTCCTGCACCCCCCGGCGGTGCGACGGGTCAAGAACCGCTAGCCACGCATCAGCCGGAAGACGGTGGATCTCGCCCTGCGCCGGCTTCGGTTGGCGCTGGCCCTCGGCTCGCACCGCTGGTCGGCAGCGGTCCGCGAATGGGTGCTGTCGGCGCTCGGCGGGGGCGAAAAGGGATTACAAGCGTATGAGGTGGCCGAAGAGGGGGTGCGGTACATCTGGACCCTCCCGCCCGAGGCCATCGACGTGGTGCTCAACCTGATCGGGGCCGACCGCACGACGGTTCAGGCGGCGGAATACCTACCGCAGTACGTTCGGTCGCCCCCCGTCGCCCAGCGGTTGGTCCGTGTGTTAACGGACACCGGGTGGGAGAAGACGCACTTCTCACGATACCCCGAGTTGCGGCGAGACATCGCGGCCGCGCTCGTGGAACACGCGTCGATCGAAATCGTGGAACAGGTCGCCCGCATCGTGTACCCGCTGGTCGCGGCGGACGCACCCGAACGCGATCGATGGGACGACGTCACCAGTCGCATCTGTGAACGGCTGAACGCAGTCAGCGAATGAACCCGTGCAGAAAAATGCCTCCTCACAGCGGGGGCGGTTCCGGGGTGGGGTGGTCTCTCACCACCAACCCCGAACGCCCCGTGACCCCCGCCGCCGACCCCATCGCCTGTGTCATCCGTACTCACACCGACCAGTTCGACCCCGCTCTCGATCGGATGACGGTCGCGTTCGCCCCCGCCGAGTACGGCGTCGGCACCGCCTTCCGGTCCGGTCGGCGGGTGACGATCGCCATCCGCGAGTGGGTGCGGGTCGCCGGCACCTCGCCACCGCAGGTCGGCGGGTGGCGGGTGGTGCTGCGGCGGGCGGCCGGGCTGGTGGACGTCCCGGCGGCCGCCGCCAGGGTGCGGGCGTGGCGGGCGGCGGGCGGCAGGGCGGCGGCGGAGCCGACGGTCGAACTGCTGGTCGGGCCGGACGGTACGGTGTCGCCCGTGGCATGGGGTTCGAGCGGCAGCCCGCTCGCCGCCTGTGAACTGCTCACGGTCCCGGACTTCCGCCGGCAGGCGATACCCGGGTTCGCCCAGCCGCAGGTCGGGTCAGCCCTACTGCCGCGGACCGGGCCACAGCTGCTTGCAGGGAGGGCGGCCGACTGGGCGAACCTGCACGTGGCGGTGGTCGGGGCCGGACGGCTGGGAGGGTTGGCGGTGGAATGCCTGGCCGCCCAGGGGGTGCGGCGTTTTACCGTGATCGACGCCGATCGGTTAGAGGACGGAAATTTCGACGGCCTGGCAGTGATCGGACGGGCGGCGACCGGCACCCCGAAAGCGGTCGCCCTCGCCCGCAGTCTGACCCGTCTGATCCCGGACGCCACGGCGGTCGCCGTGCCCCACCGGTTCCCCGACGCCGGTACAGTGTCGGCGGTCGCCACCGCCGATCTGGTAGTCTCGGCGCCGGACGACGACCGCACCCGCTTGCGGGCCGGCGGGTTGGCCTACACCCTCGCCCTCCAGCCGCACCTCGACCTCGCCGCCGGCACTGACCAGGCCACCGGGCGGGCGGGGGCGGACGTCCGCCTGCTCTTGCCGGGGCGGGGGTGCCTGCTGTGCCTCGGGGGGGTGGCCGACCCGCTCGGCCGCCCGCCGACGTCGGGCACCGCCCCACGGGTGATAAACGGGATGGCCGCCCACCTGGGTGGGCAACTGCTGCTCGACTGGTTCGCCCGCCCGTGGTTCGCCCGGTCGTGCTGGGTGCGGGTGCGGACGGGCCGCGACGGCGGGGTGAGCGTCACCCGCCAGGATGCCGCCCGCCCGCAGACCGACTGCCCGTGGTGTTCGCGAAAAAGCGAACAAAAATCGCCCCCGACGCCGGGGTGGTTCCGGGAAGGACAAACCCCGCTGAGGAGAGTGTGATGATCGACAACACCAGTCCCCCACAGGTCGAGGTGGCCCCACCGCCCGACGCGGAAGTGGAAGCGGAGAAAACGCTTGACTCGGTGGTCGAGGAGGCTGTGAAATACCTCCTCCAACAGGCCGCGACATCTCGGGCCGCCTTCCACGGCGACTGACCCGCCCCCAGTCCGTCATCCGGAGGGTACACCATGACGCAGGAGGTCGGAGTTGCCGCCGAACCTAACGGTGCGACGCCCGAACCGCCCGTCCCGGCGGTTGGCGAATCGCCTGATCTGAAGGAGTTCCGTGAACTTGTGACGAAGGTAGCCGCCGGGTACGGCGTGAGGCTGACCCTTCGCCACCTGATCGGGCCGGTGGTCCTGGAGGCGTTCTTTGCCAAGAGGGCGTTGGTGAACAACACCCGCGTGGAAGGGTACGTGTTCCGCCTTCTTGAGCGGTTGGTCCCGCTGGTTGAAATTCTCTGGTCGCTCCTGAACACACCCGAGACTGCGAAAAAGGTGGCGGACGCTCTGGCCGCACTGCTCTACCCGCTGCCACCGGACAAGGTGAAGGAGCAGGCGGTGACGGTCGCTGGGCACGTGGTGGGCCGGGTGGCGTGTAAGGTGACGAACGACGGGGTCAACTTCCCGCACATCGATCCAAAGGGAGACGAGAGCGAAACGGGTCTGAACCTGGGGCGAGGGACGGACGCGACCGCGTACCCGTTCTGCCCGCGAACCGGCCGGAGTCACTACGAGAAGTCTGACGGACAGAAGAAGACCGGAGGGGAAAGTTTCCCCCGGCACTTGATGGAACTCCCGCCGCCGTACGGCCTCGACCAGTTCGTCCCGTACGAGCAATTCCTGACGCGGAAGTACGACTCCGAGGTGGCAAATCGTCTGCTCCACGGCCTCCTCCGTACTGCCGGGTACGACCCTGCCCGGAACGGGGCTTTCGGTTTCGGCGTCGAGCAAGGTCGAGTGAAACTGAGTGACGAGTTGGGCCGCGACCTACTCGATGGGCTCGCTGGCGGGTCGGCGGCACTGAAACAACTGATTGCGTTGACCGGCCTGCGGGACGATCTCGAAGTCATGCTGTGGGCACTGTTCTGCAAGAAGAAATACGAACTACTCGAGGTGTTCGGCTCGTCGGCCCGCCGACTGATCGGCGACTTGGACGGGAAAGAGTCGCGGCGGGAAAAGGTCGAGGTCGATGTGCGAGAACACCACACCCAACTGGCCAGCGATATCGCGAACGTGCAGCACCAGCACTGGGCGTTCGTCAATCAAGTGTATCGTCGCAAGCCGGTGACGGATCTGATTGCGGCAGCCGGCGTCCGTTGGGACGAGGTGGCCGCGCAACCGACGAAGGGGCGGGCGGGCGGGGAAGACCGGGTCGGCGACGCCGACCTAGCGTGGCTCCTCCGACAACAGGAGCGAGAGGGCGAGACCTTCCATATCGGCGGCAAGTCGGTCACGGTGCCGGCGAAGGGCCTGTTCCTCGACGCCTACCTGAAATCCATCACGAAACACGGGAAGGTGAACCCGGACACCAGCCGGCTCGTGGTGTCCTGGACGCCGACGGACAACGGACACATGCTGACCACCGCCGCGAGTCTCACCCCCGACCTGGACGTGCAGGCCGTGCGGGTGGACGGAGCGGTCTCGCCGAAGAAGGGGAACAAGTCTGTCCAACAACTGCACCGCGGAGACCGCGTTCGGCTGACCTGGGCTGACGGGGTGCTGACGGCCATCGACGTCGCCCCCGCCACCCTGACGCCGACGGAAGTACAGAACCCGGTGAACGAAGAGGGGGAAGAAGTGGTCGACCCGTCCGACGGCGGGTCGCACTCGGACGGCCCGGAAGTACGGGAGTTGCGCCTGCGGTTGGCTGCGGTCGCGTGGGAAGCGGCTTGTTCCGAGTCGCTCACGAAACAGCACGGGACCTGGGAGCGAGCGGGAGCGGGGGCGCACCTGCCGCCGCCCACCGAAGCCGAACGGGTCGAGCGGCTGGGTCAGTGCGGCGTGTTCCTCTTCCGCGAGATCGTGTTCGGGCCGCGGGCGACCGACCCGCCCCCGCCCGACGTACTCGCGGCGACCATCACCACGCACCTGAACGGGCTGATCAACGCCCACCCCGGTCGGTACGTGAGTGCGATGCTCGATGTCGAGCGGGTGGCGGCGTGGCTCCGCGCCAGGTGCCGGCCGTTCGTCGGGATGGTTCTGTACGAACTGTTTCACGAGTACACGAGCCGGGGTGCAACCTCCCCGATCAGGATCGCCAGAGACATCGTGCGCGGTGTCACCGCCGTCGAACCCGAAGCGGTCCGAAATCAAGGCGAAGGCTACCTGGGCGAACAGGTCGAAGTTGTGAACAAACTGTTCCGGGCGGTGATTTTTGCCCGCCTGGGTGACGAATAACGTTCTCCGACGAGGGAATGCCGTGATCTCCTCCGAACTCGCTGACTCCGCCGAGGCGGACGTGCGGCGGTTGCTCGACCTGGCCAAACCGCTGCCGGACGCCCCGCCGCCGGAGTGGGACGCCGAGTTCGTGATCGCGTTCGCCACGCGGGTGCGGTTGGAACTGGATTACCAGCGGGCCGTCCGCGCGTTCTCCCGATTGATGGGGTTGAACTTCTTCCACTACCCGGACATCACCGCCGACCCGAAGGACCGCCCGCCAGACGTGAGCTTCGCCGCCTGGCTGGACGTCGCCGAGTCGGTGGCGTTCGCTGAGTTGAGGGAGAAACTCCCCGCCATCCCGACCGAAGTGCCGGTGGTGGTACCGGCCCCCGCCCGCGAGCCTGACGCCCGCCAAGCGGCCGAGCGAGTGGACTTCCGCAGCACACTGGCCATCCGTGTCCGATTCGCCCCGGACGGGCCGCGGGCGTGGACTTCCCGTACGGCCGGGCTGACGCTCGAACCGTTGCAACTCGGGAATGAGGGGGTGCCGCAGACCGACAGCGTCCGGTTCGTCAGTGCCGACCTGTGGTGCGAGAGCGTCGTCGGCAGGTGGGACGCCGCCGCCGGTGTCCTCCGGCTCGAACTCCCCCCGGAGGCCGGGTTGTCCGCCGCGGACATCGTCCTCCGACTCCCGAACCTGTTCGTCCGCGGCCAACCCGGTTCGCCCTCGGGCACCCATTCCGCAACGGTGCCTGCCGTGTTCCCGGTCCCGCCTGCATGTGAGGAAGGCAGTTTCCTCATCTTGACAGAGGTTCGGAAACTCATCCGGGAAGAACTCCGTGACCCCGACCCGGACGTCTCGGTGGCCGCCGTGCAGTTGATCGTCGCGAGCGGGCTGACGGAAGATTTCCGTAGGGAGCT
>JANNQE010001327.1:0-2005 GCA_031441625.1 Planctomycetia bacterium | reverse complement strand
TCGACGCGCTCCGCGACCTGATCGGCCCGTCGCGCGCGATCGGCGTCGAGCCGGGTCTGCGGCTCGACATCGCCGACGAACTGCGCGACCACTCGCCGCGGGCCGAACCGCTCGTCGAACGCCTGCGGCTGGTGAAATCGGCCGCGGAGATCGAGATGATCCGCCGGGCCGCGTTCTACGCGGACTTCGGCGTGAAGCGGCTCATGGCGGTCGCGTACTCGGGTGCGAGCGTCGCCGAGGCCTTTGTCGAGACGCGCACCGTGGCCGGGCGCATCCTGCGCGAGGTGATGGACTGGGATCCGCTGACCACGCGCGTCCTGCTCGCGACGTGGGCGGGCGGGCGCAGCGCGATGCCGCACTCGATCCCGCAACTGTTCGACCGGCTGAACGGCGGGCCGCACGTCGGGCTGGTGCTCACGCGCGTCAACGGCTACGCGGCCGAGAGCGAGCGGACGTTCTTCACCGCCAGGCCGACCGACGAGGCGCGGCGGGCGTTCGGGGCGATGCTGCGGGCGCGCGAGATCGCCCTCGCGCTGGTGCGCCCCGGGGCCGCGTGTGCCGACATCGACGCCGCGGTGAACGAGTTCCTCCGGGCGGAGTACCCGGACTACCAGACCGACGACCGGCGGCTTCACCGCACCGGGCACGGGATCGGGTTGAGCACGCACGAGGGGCCGTGCCTCGCCGTGGGGAGCGGTGACGTGCTCACCGAGGACGCGGTCATCAGCATCGAGCCGGGGATCTACCTCCCCGGCCTGGGCGGGTTCCGCCACTCCGACACGGTCCGCGTCACCGACCGCGGATACGAGTCGCTGACGCACCTGCCCGCCGATCTGGAGTCGATGCTGGTGCTGGGCTGGAAGCCGCTCACGCGGCTCCGCGGCTGGCTCATCGGCCGTCAACTGCGCCTCGATGAGCGAGCGCGGTACGCGGCCGAAGCCGGCGCGCGATAGGTGGGTCTGCCGCGAGTTCGTGTCCGTCCATCCCTGCCAGAATCGCGCGTGCTGACGGGATCGGCCGTGCGAGGGCGTGGCGGGCACTCACCCCCGACGACGAAGGTCAAACAGACCGAGTTGAAGCGGTATCACAGGCTGGTCGGCTGGGTCGTCGGGGAGGACGTGCGCCAGGCGCCGCACCGCTCGCAGAGGATCTTTGCGGCGGCGAAGAGGTGCCCGCGCCCGGCCCAACTCTGAGGCTGCTCGCCGCCGACCAGCCGGACGTGCGCCTCGTGGACGAGGGCGGTGGGCTGGAGCGTCTGGCCGGGCTTCTCCGTTGCCAAGTGGCGGGCGGTGAGTTTACGCGGCTCTGCGTCCACGAGCGGGAGTAACTCAGCTGCGGCGGCCGTGTCACCGCCCACGGTGACGTCCAGTAGTTGCGTGACGCCGACCATGCGTCGGATGTTACCCGCGAGATGGGTGTCGGCAACACGAAAGGTCAAGGGGCCGTGAGGCCCTAAGTCGCCACCTCCTCTCAGGGGCCGCCGAGGGATGAACCCGTCGTCCTGGCCGCTCCTCCGGGCTCTCGGAAGAACCACGAACCGCGGACGTCGGCCCGGGCCAATCGGGACGCCAACCTGGCGGGGTCGTCGTCCCGAGGCTCACCCCCGAGACATCATTAAGGGGTTGGTCACCGCCCTGATGACACGGAGGTGAGGGAGCCCGCGAACCCTTACGAGCGGGTCAAAGGAGCGCGCCGCGGTTGCGCCGCGATTGGCCGCGGCGCTGCCGCGATTCAATGGGTTCGGATGCACGGGATATCGGCCCTTGCACTGACCGCCGAGACCGCGTATCCTGCTGCAATCCCAGGGAAACTGGTGCGTTTCGCGGGGGTAGAGTTCGCTTCTGAAAATCGCTAGGTCCCCGGTTCAACCCCGGGACTGCCCACTCTGGAAAATCAGGGGAATGAAAGAGACTTCTCGCTGGACGCGACAGGTACTTGGCCTCGGTCGGGCATAGGTTTACGTCGAGAACCCGATCGGCAGCCTGGAAACACCAGGAGTTCGTCG
>JANNQE010001326.1:0-3752 GCA_031441625.1 Planctomycetia bacterium | reverse complement strand
TGTGAAAGCACCGGCGGACTCACGTCGCGCCGTTCGCCGGTTCACTTCTTCTCCAGCACCAGCTTGGTGCTCGTCTTGGCGTCGGTGGCGAACTCCTTCGGGCGCTCGCCGTCTTCCACATAGGTGATCGTCAGCGTCTTGTCCTTCAGCTCGAAGATGCCCTTGAACGGGCGGTCCTTCTCGAACGGCTCGGTCTGCGGGAACAGGTCGATCTCGGCCGGCTTCTTGGTGCCGTCGGCCTTCAGTTTGGCGACGAGCGGCTTGCCGCCCATGGTGATGGTCAGCTTGTCGCCGTCGATCTTGACGGCGGACACGGCCTTCTTCACGTCGTCGGGCACCGCCTTCCCTTCGCGGTGAAACTCCGTCACCGTGTAACTGCCGGCGAGCGTCGCCAAGGTTTTGTCGTCGGCGGCGAACGCGGGCGCGGCGAGGAGGAGCAGGGGGAGGAGGTGGCGCATGGGGGGCCTCAGTAGAACCGGGAACGCAGTGACCGGGTGGGTGTCTATTCACCCCGCTCACTGCGTTCGGGGTTCCACCCGCTCCCTGCCGGTCGCGGTTCCAGTGTCGGGGGTCACTTCTTCTTCGTCAGCACCAGCAGCCGCACGCCCTCGCCTTCGCCCTTCATGTCGGCCGGGCGCTTGCCGTCGGTGCCGCCGATGACCACGGTGAGTTCGTCCTTGTCCAGCTTGTACAGGCCCAGGCGGGTTTTGCCGCCGGACGTGATGTCGATGGTATTCGCCTTCGCATCCACCTTGATGCCGTCCTTCTGCTCCTTGCCGTCGGTCGTCACGAACACCATCTCGGCGGCGGTGAACTTCACTTCTTTCACCGCCTCGACGAACGCCGGCGGGGCGGCCTTCCCGCCCTGCATGGCCGACTTGAGCGTGTAGGCCCCTTCCATCGCCTTGTCTTGGGCGAAGGCGATGCCGCCGGCGAGCAGCACGGCGGCGGTCGTGAGGATCATCCGGGTCATGTCGTTCTTCCTTGAAGTTAGCCCGACGCGCGAGCGAGGGGCGAATCGGTCATCGGATACGCTGGTTGGCCCCTCGCTCGCGCGTCGGGCTAACGAATCTTATCGAACAGGTCAAACACGTCGCCCAGGGCCTCCCGGACGATGACCAGGTGTTCCACGTCCGGGTACTCCTTGAACGTCACTTTCGCCTTCGTCTTGTCGAGCGCCGTCTGCAACCCCTTCGCCGTCTTCAGCGCGAAATCCTTGTCGCCGACGCCTACGAACACCGGCACCTCGGCGAACGCTTCCGCCTTCCGCACACTGCCGCCACCCCCTAAACACGCCGCCGCCGCGAACTTGCCCGGCCACTGCTGAATGGCGTTGACGGTCATGCTCGCCCCCATGCTGTGCCCGACGATGAACACCCGCTTGGCGTCCACCGGGTAGCGCGTGGCCAGAACGTCGATGATGTCGCCGACCGGCGGGGCACCGCCGAGGCCGAACCCCAGCCCGGCCCGCGGCGACACGAGCAGCCAGCCGCGTTCCTTGCACAGCTTCACGATGTGCCCGTTGCCGTAGCCCTCGAAGAACATGTTCTCGGACCCGCCCGCCCCGTGCATGGCCACCACCAGCGGCACCGGCTTCTTGGCGTCCAGCTTCTCCGGAACGAACAGCCGACACGGGGTGACGGTCTTGCCCTTCTCACCGGTCGGGATGCTCAACCAGTGGTCGCCGGGCCGGTCGGGGGTGAAGTATGGCTTCCCCGCCTTCAACAGCTTCAGCATCTCCGCCGCCTCGGCGAACCGCTTGGCGGCAGGAACGTCCGACTCAGGCACCGTCCCGCTGGCAAGATCTTTGAGCAGCGTGGCCCGGTCCTTCAGGGTGGCCGTTTCGAGCGACGGGACGGCCTTCAGCGCCTCCAAATCGGTGAGGAGTTTCTCGACGGCCGGGAACGCTTCGCCCGTGGCTCCTTCGATAACTGTGACAAAGACGATACGGGTGGCCAGAACCTTGCCGTCCGCCGACACCTGCATCGTGAGTTTCACGTCGGCCGGCCACTTGTAAATCAGCGGGATGGATACGGTCTGCTTCACTGGCAGTTTCTCGACGAACAGGGTTGTCCGCTCTGTGCCCTTGAACCAGAAGGAGACCGACACGTCTTTCGGCTGCTCTGCCTTCACCTTGTAAAACTGCTTCACCGTTATCGCCACCTCGGCTTCTCCGGCCAGCCGCAACTTCACCTCCGGGTACAGGCTCGTCGCCCACAGAACGGCGTCGCTTTGCGGCTTGTCGCTGAGCAGTGCGAAGCGCGCTTCGTCCAGCGTCTTGCCGGCGGCACCGAGTTGGAAGCTGAAGAACTGCGTGGTCACTTGCGGCAGGTCTTTGAGCGCCCGCTTGCGGGCGTCCTTGTCGGTCTGTTTGTCCCACTCGGCCTCGAAGGCCTTCAACCGGGCGGCCAGCTCGTAACGCTCGGCCTGGGCGAACGCGACCGACCCGACGAGCAGCAGGGCAATCGCAAAAACGGGTCGCATGAGATGTTCCGGATTTTCGGTTTGAACCGTGCGGGCGAAGTCTGTCTAATCTACCCTCTCACCCGCCCCGGACGCGAGCCGAACTCGCGGACGGTGAAACGGATTCGCGGGGAGCAGAACGGAGTCTGCCACATGGTTCGTCAACTTCTCATCCCCGCCCTGTTGGCCGTGCTGTGCGTGCCCCACTGGGCGACCGCCTTCGACCCGTGCGTCTGCCCGCCGCCGGTCGTGTACTCGCACTGCCCGCCGGTTCACGGGGTGATCGTGTACGGCCCGGTGGTGAACTGCCAGCCGACCACGGGCACGGTGCTGCCGGACAAGGGGCCGACCATCGTCCCCGAGCGGATGGAGCCGAAGAAGCCGCAAGTGAAGGCCGAAGAGCCGAAGACGACGCCGGTGAAGGCCGAGGAGCCAGCCCCGATCAAGCCCGTGGCCGTGGAGCCGAAGCCGGAAGTGAAACAAGTCGTGCCGCCGACGGAACGCATCCCGCCGCCGGCCGTGCCGCCCGCCCCGCCGTCCAGCAAGCCCGACCTGGGCAAGCTCGATTTCGACATCCCGCCGATTGGCGACGTGCCGCTGGCCAAGCCGCAACCCGCTCCGGGCGACACGCCGAAAAAGCCGGCCGACGCCCCCAAGCCGCCGGAGAAGCTGCCCGAATTCAACTTCGACCTGCCGAAGGTGGAGGGCGGCGGCGGTGTGGCCCAGCCGGTGGAGGCGAACAAGAAGACGGTGGTGAACAGCAGCCCGCTTTCGGACAAGGTGAGCGAAGTGGACGTGTACCCGCGTGACGGGAAGAACATCATGGCGGCCAAACGGGGCGTGACGTTCGTGAACAAGTCGGCCCGCGACATCTTGTTGACGGTGGACGGGCAGACGGTCACGCTGCCGAGCAAGACGGTGATGACGGCCGATCTGCCGGCGGCGTTCAAGTGGCAAATCGGCGGGGAAGCGGAGCGGAGCGAGAAGGTGCCGGACGGCTCGCCGGGCGTGGATGTGGTGATCCGGAAGTAACCAAGCAAGAGCTACTGATCTTCAGGAACGGAATGCCAGTCGGCCCACTGCTTCAGGCCGAAGGCCTGGGAGTCCTCAGCCCAGGGCAACGCCCTGGGTGAGCCACGCCAACCACTCCGCAGGCTGAAGGCCTGCCAGTTCTCCCACCCTTTCAGGGTGGATTCGGTCGGGGGCCGGGTTCCCAGGGCGTTGCCCTGGGCTGAACACTCTCAGGCCTTCGGCCTGGGGCGGCTGGCCGCGATCAGTGACATTGCTTT
>JANNQE010001325.1:0-11528 GCA_031441625.1 Planctomycetia bacterium | reverse complement strand
GCGGGGGTCGTGTGTGCCGTCGCCTTGGTGGTTTTGCTGCTCCCGGGGTGGCGCGTGGGCGGGGGGGGGGTGCCCCCCGCGCCCCTCCCCGGCGCCCCCCCCCCCACGACCACCCGGTCACTGCGTTCCCGGTTCCACTATTTCCCTTCCGCGCCCAGGTTCTTGGTGGTGTGTTCGGCCCGCTTGAGGGGCGTCCCGCTGACGGCCACACTGCCGGTGGTGGTCAGGTCGTCCGTCTGCTTGGCGAACCCGAACCAGAAGACCGTCTTCTTCTCGCCGGGGGCGAGGGTGTCGAACTTCCACACCAGGCGGTTGGCGGGGGCGTCCAGGCCGGGCTTGTCGCTCGCCCGTAGGTCGGACATGCCGGGCGGCAGTTTCACGTCGAACGACGCCCCCTTGATCGGGTGCTCGCCGTTGTTCTCGATGGTCGCCTCGAACGTGGCCGGCCAGTTGGTGTACAACTGCTTCGGCCCGCTGATGCTCACGCTCACCCGCGCCTCGATCACGCTCACCAGCACGTCGTGCGTGAGCGGGTCGCACCCCGGCGACGACACCTTCACCTTCACCCGCCCCACCCCCGCCCGCACGGCCGTCAGGTGCAGCGGGATGACCTCCGTCGTGCCGCTCGCCAGCACCGCGATCTCGCTCTCCAGGCTGCCCCCCTTCGGGTGCGCCAACCCCTCCGGCAGTTCCACCTTCACCGCCACTTTCTCCAGCGCGGCGGCCGACGGGTTCTTGATCTTCAGTTGCAGCGTGTGCGACTGCCCGGCGAACGCGGTGTCCGACCCCTCGACCGTGATTTGTAGCTCCGGCTTCAACACCTTCACCGCCCGCGTGTCGGTCGCCGAGTTGAACGTGGCGTCGAACCCGCTACGGAACTCGGTGGCGGTGGTGCCGGTCTTCGGCATCAGCTTCACCTTCACCGTGCGGCTCTCGCCCGCCGGGATGACGCCCACGCTCCACGACTGCCGGCCGTTCGTGGTCGGCTGCGCCGCCACCGACGACTCGGCCAACTCGTACCCGTCCGTCCACCAGCCGGCCAGCACCACGCCCTCGGCCGCCTTTCCGCCGGTGTTCGTGACGCTCACCTCGGCCGACACCGACTGCCCCGGCACCACCGTTTCGGGCAACAGTTGCTTCACGTTCAGGGCGGCGGGCGGGGCCGTCGTCGTCGGCGACGGGGCCACCACCGGCGTGGGCGGCGTGGCGACGAACCGCGGCGGCGTGTACGCCGGTTGCGGCGGGATTTGTGTCTGTTGCGGCACACCGCCAGGCGCGACCGCCGGCGCTGCCGGTATCGGCGCACCGCCGATGCTCGGCGGCGGCAACGGCACGGCCAGTGCGGTCGGCGGCACCGCCGCGCCGATGGGCGCGAGCGGCGGGGCCGTCTGGAATTGCACGGGCGGGTCGGCGGGCATGGCCGGCGGCAGCGGCCCCTGAGCCACCGCGGCCCCCGCGTTCAGGAGTGCGGCCACCACCGCGGCCCGCACCCACGTCTGACCAATGCGCATGAGTCGTCCCTCGGCTCGGGCGCTCGTGGGCATGAGCGCGCTGATCCGGGTTCGAGCGGTGGCTCGCCCCCCCCAACCGCCGGTTCCCCCCGCGGCTTCCCCCGAAGCGCGGCCGGCGTGCGAACGTCTGGCGTTCCTGTTGCGGTCGGGCAAATATCGTCTGCGGCCGAACGGTGCAAGCGAATTCGGCTAGATTTTTTCGCCCACGGCCGGGCCGTTCCGCGGGTCCGCCTGGGTGCGGATCGGCCCCGACGCCCGACGCCCACATCCCTTGCCGACCCCTCCCCACCCCATTATGATGTGTTTCTTGCGAACCCGACATTTCGGGCCGACGGCGTCGGTTCCGAGGAGATCACACCGATGGCGTCACGACGCGGAACCGGCCGGCGGAAGGTGGGGCGGAAGAAGCGGCGGATGCGGGCGAAGATTCGCCACCGCAAGTAGGTCACGAACCCCGGCCCCGGCCGGGGTTCTTCGTTCCCCCTCCGGCTCCCCGCCACACTTTTTCCCGATCCCCTCAAGCCGCACTCCCGGCACAGTCGATACAGACGCCATAGACGGACACAACCCACGCCCGCACCCGACCGCAGCCGACGGCTCCGGGGGGAGACCCGTCGGCGGACGGGCGGGGAATTCCAGACGCGCCGGGTCGCCGGCCGGGAGAGGGAGCGAAATGCCGACCGCGAAACGAGTGCTGCTCCGCGGCCTGTTGGGGGTCATCGCCGTCGGGGCTGTCGTCGCCACGGGGTGCCAGACCCGCTTGGGCGGGGTGCCGTACCCCAGCCCGCACTACCTGCAACACTACCCCACCTACATCGCGCCCGACCCGCCCTTCCCGCTCCAGCGGGAGCGGGATTCGATGCTCGACCCGACGGGCGAGATCCGCCGCGGGGCGGCCGTCGCCCCGGCGCTCGGTGCCCCGCCCGAAGGCGGGGTGGTGCCGGTGCCCGCCGGCCGCTGACCGGCTCACGCAACCCAACCACCGCCACCCGTCGCCGGCTTCCCGGCGGCGGGTGGCGGTACGTGTGCCGGCGGCCGTGTGCGGCCGAACGCCCACACGGTATCACTTCGGCTTCTTCGGCGGCGCTCGCAATTCGTCCAGGTGCCGCTGCAACGCTTCGACCGCCGCCGCCGACCCGCCGCGGGCTTTCAGTTCCAGGATCAGCCCTTCGACCACTTTGATCCGCTCGGCCGTCGGGTCGGGCGGGGTCACGGGTGCGGGCTGTCGGCGTTTCAACTCTTCGAGCAGTGGCAACGGGTCGAGCAGATCGCTGTAGGGCGGGAGCGTCACGCCCTGCGCGAACGTCGGATCGCCCCAAAGGAACACGGCCGAGTACGGCGACGCGGACGACGGCCCCCCGCGGCCCGAGTGGCCCGGCAGCCCGACGAACTGCCCCCAGACGCCGTAGGGTGTCGGCACGGGCTGTGCGAACGTGGCGAGGACGAGAACACACGGCAACATGACGACGCCTCCGAGGAACGCCCGCAGGATACCGCGCGGGGGTGCATCTCGGACAGGCCGTTCGCGGCCTTGCAACCGCTGGTCGAGTTGTCGGAAGGAGGAGTCATGCGGCGGACCCACACGCCCAGGTCGCACTCCCGCTACGGCTTGCTCACCAGCAGGGCGAACGACCAGCCGTCCGGTTGGGTGGTGACCACGAACCCGGCCCGGCCGGTGAACCGCTCCCGCACCTTGGCGAACGCCGGCAGCGTGGTGAAGTCGAACGCCGGCTTGTCGCCCCCGTCTTTCGTGGCGAACAAGCCCTTCAGCACCGACGCCACCGTCGGCGTATTTGTCTTCGCCGCCGGCTTCTCGGCCGGCTTGTCCGCGCGGGCGAGTTCGGCCCACACGTCCTTGCCCCACTCCTCCACGCGGACGAACCCGCGGGCGGCGGCGTCCCCGCTCGCCAGCTTGCCCACCGCGGCCGTCGTGGTCTTGTACCCGTCGTCGTCGGCCAGCTTCGCCCCCGTCGTGTTCAACAGCTTCAGCGACTCCGGCGTGTCGGTCACGAACAGCGACCCGTGCCCGACGCCGAGCACCATCGGCGGCGGCGGCTCCTGGTCCTTCTTCTTCTTGGGCGAAAGTTGCCACGCCCCGTGGTCGCCGAACGGCAACGCCTTCACCTCCGGGTCCCCCTTGAATAGCGCCTTCAGCACCTTCGTGAGCGCCGGCTCGCCGGGGATGCCGATGCCGGCGACGGTCTGTTGCGGCCCGCTCGCCGGCCGCAGCGAGGTCATCCACGCCGGCGACTTGAGCACGCCGACGATCAACTTCTTCACGTCCACCTGCGGGCCGTCCGGGTCCATTTTGAGTCCGTCGAGGAGGGCGTCGAACACCCCCTTCTCTCCGTCCCCGGTCGTCGCGTCGATCCACCCGATGAACGCCTGGAACGCCTTGACGAAATCGACGGACACGGCGGTCGCGCTGCCGGCGGTGGCGGGCACCCACGCCGGCGGGTCGGGCAACGCCGCGTTCGGGAAGTCGAGCACCCGCGCCGACTTCTGAAGCTTGTCCGGCGTGTACACCTTCCCGCGGGCAATCACATCGTGTTCGGCATCGCCCAGCCGCAAGGCCACGCCCAGGCCCTTTAGCCCGTCGAACCCCTCCTTCTGCATCACTTCCAGTGTGTCCTTCTTGGCCGGCTTCGCCTCGCCGGACAGCGTGCGGGCGGCCAACAGGAACGGTAGCGGGCGGACGAACACCCGCAGGTGCGTGTCGCCCAGCTCCTTCTGCACGGCGGCGGTGGTCTTGGTGAAGGCGTCGTCGGCGGCGAGCGACTTGGCCTCCTTCCCGGCCAGCCGCGCCAGCACGCCGTCGATCACGTCCGCCCCGCTGCCGATCACCACCCAGTCGCCCTGACGAATCACCGCACACTCGCGGAACGGGCTGCCCTTCCACTCGGCCGGCAGCGCGTACACCGTCGCGCCGTTCACCTTCTCGGCGGCGGCCTTCGCCCCGGCGGCGGTCAGCCGCTTGACGAACGTGTCGAGGAAGGCGTCCGCCTTCTTGGCGTTGTCGGCGGTGTCGATCAGCACGACGACGGCGGGCGGGGCCTTGTCGTCCGAGATGACGGCCACCGCCACTTCACCCGTGGCCACGTCGCGCACGTCGTTCGGGGTGAGGCCGGGCAGCCAGCGGAAGAGGACTTCACCCGCGTTCAGCTTGCCGGTCGCCGACTCGACGAACGGCTTCATGGCGTCCGAGCCGAGCAGTTGGCCGAGGGCGATCTTGTCGAGGGCGGTGGAGAACTTCGGCCAGTTCGGGCTGCTGAAGAAGCCGCAGGTGGTGGGCGGCACGAGCGATTCAGCCGGCGGGGAAGCCGCCCGGACAGTGCCGGCCAGCCCGACGACCGCGAACAAGGAGAGGAGTGCGGGGAGCAGACGGGCGGTCACGGGATGACTCCTTCATAAGGGGGGAGCAGGTCACACCACCTGTTGCTGACCTTCGGAACGGCAAGTCAGCCGGGCCACCTCACAGGCCGAAGGCCTGACAGTGCTCAGCCCAGGGCAACGCCCTGGGATCCGATCGGGACACCGCAACCAGCCTGAAGGGCTGGGAGCCGCTGGCAGGCCTTCAGCCTGCGGGGTGATCCGCATCCCGACCCAGGGCGTCGCCCTGGGCTGAACACTGTCAGGCCTTCGGCCTGTAGGCAGTCGCGGTGTCGCGCCAACATACCATCTCGACACGTCGCCGGCCCCTCGCTCGCGCGTCGGGCGAACCACTCGAACAGCTCACCTCAGTTCCACCCACACCCAGTCGCCGGCGGTCATCACCTTCGTCGGGGCGAGGGAGCTTCCCCCCACGTTAGGAACTACGGCCTTCACCGCCTTGTCTATCTCGATTTCGGTCGGCAGCAGCTTGTCGAACCGGCGGTTCAGCACCGTGCGGTACGCCTGCTCCCGCGCCGTCAGCCGCTTGCCCCCGCCCGGCACGAACCCCGGCGGGTACACCTCCGGCGGCTTCGCCCGCACCAGCACCGGCCGCCCGCCCCGCACCTCCGCCGCCCACGTGACCGTCACGTTCATCGCCGGGATGTCGTTGTCGTCGGTCGTCAGTTCGGCCAGCCGCAGTACCACTCGGATTTCCCCTTTGTCCGCCGACAGCGTGACCGGCTCCCGCTTGGCGAACGTCAGCGACCAGTCCTGTTCCTCACCCTTCTTCGACTCCTTCGCCTCTTTCGGGGCGGCGGTCAGGAGGGCGAACCCTTTGCCGTCCTTCGGCGGGGTTGTCAAGTCGGCACGGGTGAACGTCTTCCCTGCAAACCGCGATTCGAGCTGCGTGTTCACAAAGGAAGCGTGAACGGCGACGCGGACGGTGGCGGTCAGGTCGAAGGGGGGGAAGGATGCGGGGAACGGGGCGGGCTGATCGACGACGGCACACAGGGCGGCTGAGGTGGTGGCGAACCGCAGGCGGTCTTTGGTGATGCCCACTTGAGCGAGCGGGGCGAGTGCCGCTTCGAACTGAGCGTTCGCGGCGACCAGTTGGCGGGCCGACTCGTCGCCGACGGCCGACCGCACTTGCGTTTGTGTCTCGGCCGTCGCCTGGGCGTTCTGCTCGGCGGCCGTCCGCCGCACGCCGAACCGCACCACCCCGCGGGCGAACAACGCCCGCACCGACGGCAGGTCGCTCTCGATGCGGCCGACGAACACGCTCGTCGGGGCCGACACCGCCGGCACGCCGGCCGCCAGCCCGGCGCGGGAGAGGAACAGGTCTTGCGCGACGGCCACCGTGCCGGCGGTGCTGGCGTACACCCGCGCCCGCGGGCGGTTCACCACCAGGTCGCCGGACGAAGCGGCATCGACGGTCAGCCGCAGCACCGCCATACTGTCACACGGCACCAACTCCAGCCGCCGCGAACCCGACAGGTGCGACGTGCCGGTGGTGGACTGCGTGCCGGAGGTTGATTGCACCGGCGACGACACGTTCAGCGGGCCGGCGAACGCCCGCGCGAGCAGGTCGGACGACACCATCATCTGAACGGCCGGTGTCGTGGCTGGCGGGGGCGGGTCGGCGGCGTGAACCGCGACGGGAGCGACCGCGAGGACTACGAGGAGCGAGCCGAAGCGACGGGAAGTCATGCCGGGTCTGCGCGGGCGGAGGGGCGAGAGGTGCCATCCCGGAAGGGGGAGTCCGACCCGATGTTAGGCTATCACCCGAGGGAACGATCTCAACACGGTGCCAGCGATTTCGGCGGGCAAAAAATGCGAGCCGAGTGTACGCGCCGCACGACCGGCGGGAACTACACGGTTGTCCGGCGACGGCCGCACGGAGTGCCGATGCGAACCCGAATCCCCCACTTGTCGCACCTGATCCGCACGGCCGCACCGACGGCGGAGTTGGTGCCGGATCGCGCCTTGCTCGCCGAGTTCGTATCCGCCAAGTGCGGCATGGCGTTCGAGCTGCTGGTGCGGCGGCACGGGCCGGCCGTGTGGGCCGTGTGTCGGCGGCATTTGGCCAACACACACGACGCCGAGGACGCCTTCCAAGCGACGTTCCTGGTGCTGGCGAAGTCGGCCAAGCGGATCGCGAACACCACGAGCGTCGGCGGGTGGCTGTACGGCGTGGCCTACCGCGTGGCGCTGAAGGCTCGCCGCACCGCCGCCCGTCGCAAGCGGGTCGAAGCGGTGGTGAGTCCGACGGAGGAGCCGGCCACACTGCCGGTGCCGGCCTTCAACGACACCACGGCCGTCGTTCACGCCGAACTGGAAAAGCTGCCCGACCGCTACCGCCTGCCACTGCTCCTGTGCGACCTGGAAGGTCTGTCGCGGAAGGAAGCGTCCGCACAGCTCGGGTGGAGCGAGGGCACGCTGTCGGGCCGTCTGAACCGCGCCCGCAAGCTGCTCGCCGGCCGGCTGACGGTGCGCGGGGTCGCCGCGGCGGTGCTGGTCGGAACCGCGACAGTTCCGCCGACCCAGGCGATGACGGTGACGGCGGTGGGGGTCGGGTTGAACGTGATCGACACAACTTCACTCGCCGCGCCGGACACGGTGGCGGCGTTGGCCCAAGGAGCGATGCGAGACATGACCCGTTCATTCGTGCTGAAGGCGGCCGGCGTGGTGCTAGCAGCGAGCGTGCTGCTCGGCGGCGGGCTGTTCGGCCTGCGGATCGACACCGCCCCGCAAGCGACCGCCGCCCCGGTGCCGAAGGTGGAGATGGCGAAGGCCGACGACGTGACCAACGCGCTGGTCGAACTGGTGAGCCAGTCGGCCGTGCAGCGGGAGTTGAAGCTGTCGGCCGAGCCGCGGGTGAGCCTGATCGACGGGTTCGACAAGCTCGCGGAGGAGTTGGAGAAGGGCGGCATGCCGTCGAATCCGCCGAACCCGGGCGGCCAGGCCGGCTGGCCTGGCCCCGTCGGCCCCAACGTGTGGGAGAAACACGCGAAGAACCGCCGCGAACTGGTGGCCTCGGTGATGACGAAAGGTCAACTCACCCGCTTGCAACAGTGTGAGGTGCAGGTGCTCGGTGTTCGCGCATTGCAACTGAAGCGGGTGCAGGACGAGTTGGGGCTGACCGACGAGCAGAAGAAGGCGGTGACGAAGGTGACGCGCGGGGAACTCGAAGAGGCGATCACCAACTTCATCGTCCCGCAGCAAGGCGGTGGGCAGCAGGGCGGGCAGCAGGGGCCGCAGCAGATCCCACTGCCGAACCTGCCGCCGCAGGCGTTCTCCCCGCCAGCGCCGGAACCCGCGACGCCCGCCGAAACGCCCCTGGAAGCGATGGTCAAAGACTTCACCGCGTCCCAGCAGAAGAAGTGGAATGCGCTGAACGGCGAGAAGGTGGGGTTCAACCCTCAGCGGGTGGCGGATCGCTGCCCGGCCCTGTTCGCCCAACTGACGCCGACCAGCACGATCACCCCGACGACCGGCGACCCGGACGCTGGCCCTCAGCTGACCCCGCCGGTTGCTGGTCCAGGGATCGGGGCACCCGACCTGCCGCTCCCGCTGCTGCCTCCGGCCCAGCCACTACCGCCGCCTGGGAACCCTGGGAGATGATCGGCTTGTCGGCGCGAGCCGTAGGGTGGCCGACTCTCCGAGAGTCGGATCCGAACCCCGCTCTCGGTGAGAGCGGGCCACCCTATTGCGGCGAGTCCTACAACACCCCCATGAACCCGATCGACTCTCTCTTCGCCCGCCTCCGTTCGCAGAAGCGCAAGGCGTTTCTGCCGTTCATCCCGGCCGCCGACCCGGACCTGGCGTTCACCGCCGCCGCCCTGTCCGCCGTGGCGACTGCCGGGGCCAGCCTGATCGAACTCGGCGTGCCGTTCTCCGACCCCATCGCCGACGGCCCGGTCATCCAGGCGAGCTACACCCGTGCTTTGAAAGGTGGCTTCAAACTCGACGCCATGTTCGACACGGTGAAAGGCGTCACGACCGCACCCGGCTGGGACACGCCGGTGGTGGCGATGGGGTCGTACTCAATCGTTCACAAGCGCGGGCCGGAAGCGTTCATCGACGCCTGCCTGACGAGCGGCATCAGCGGGGCGGTGGTGCCCGACTTGCCGGTGGAAGAGGCCGACGAGTTGTCGAAGCGGTGCCGCGACCGCGACTTCAAGCTGATCCTGCTCGTCACCCCCACCACCAGCCCGGCGCGGATGGCGAAGATCGCGGCGGCGTGCGGCGGGTTCGTGTACGTGGTGAGCGTGGTCGGCATCACGGGTCAGCGTGCGGCAGCGGCGGACGTGGTGGCGAAGGTGACGAGCCAGCTCCGCACGATGACCGACCTGCCGCTGTGCGTGGGCTTCGGGGTGAGCAAGCCGGAACATGTGCGGGAACTGGCCCCGGTGTGCGACGGGGTGATCGTCGGCACTGCCCTGGTGAAGCACCTGGAGAAGGCGGCGACGGATCGGGCGGCGGCACTCGACGGGATTGCGAAACAGGTGAAGGAACTGAGCGGGGCACTTGGGTGAGGAAGAGATTTCACCGCCGAGGGCACATGAGACAAGACAAAGAGAGTTGAGAAGAGACAGTCTCTACCCCACTCTCTTTCTTCACTCATGTGCCCTCATGTGCCCTCGGCGGTGAAATCTCTTCTCAATTCAGCGGCAGCCGTCCGACGGCTTCCATCTTCTCTCGCAGGTCGGCGAAGTACGATGTCAGCTCGCCCGCGTTCTTCACCTGCTTGCGGCTGCACCCGCCGCCCGTGCCACACCCGCCGCCGGTGCCACACCCGCCGCCGGTGCCGCAGTCCGGCTTGTCGCACGTTGTCTTCGGCTCCGGCGGGTCGGCCGTCACACTCATCCGGCTCACGTCCATTAGCCGCACCGCCAGCCCGAACCGCTCGCTCAACTCGGCCAGCAGGGAATCCAGATCGCACTCACCCCACGGCACGGCGTGCAGCACCGCCCCGCGGCGGTCGAGCGTCACTTCGCAATCGAGGAACGTGACAGCGTCGGACGTGGCGGCGTCGAGGATCGCGTTGGCCAGTTCGTCGGCGGTGCGGGCGGCGGTCAGGTCGTCGGTGGTGGAGAGTCGCAGCACGCGGCCGTCTTCGTCGACCTGCGTGGCGAAGCGATCTTCGACAGCGCCGAGGACGGTGGCCAACTCCACCCCACGGGCCGTCTGCACGACCACGCACGCCCCGCGGTCGGCGGCGAGGTCGGCCGCGAACCGCCCGACGAAGGCGGAACGGCCGTATTGCAGGAGGAGGGGCATAGTCATTCCCTGGAACCGGGAACGCAGTGAGCGGGGGTGTGATTAGCCACCCCGTCACTACGTTACCGGGTCCATTAAACGGGCACGGTCAACGGTTCGGCCCCGAGCGTCACCACGGTGAACCCGCGGGCCGGGTAGCGGTCGAGGAAGTCCATCAGCTTGGGCGGGGTGGTGCCGTCGATGGCCGCCTGCACCTCGTCGAGCGGGCGGACGCGGCCCAGGTGATACCACTCTCCGGCCATCGCCCCGGCCCGCGCGCCGGTCGATTCCTGCTGCATAATCAGGCTCGTCTTCAGCCCCGCCTTCACGCGGTCGAGTTCCTCGTCCGACACGCCGTCCCGCAACCCACGCAGCACCTGCACGATCACGTCGAGCGTCTGCTGCGCCCGCGCCGTCTCCGTGCCGGCGTAGCACAGCACCCCCGCCCGCTCCTTCACCTGGTCGTGGCTCGCGCTCACCGCGTAGCACAGCCCCCGCTTCTCCCGCACCTCCGTGAACAGCCGCGAACTCATGCCCCCATCCAGCACGTTGACGGCGGCGCGGGCGAGGTAGTAGTCGGGGTGGGTGAACGGGGCGGTCGGGTACGCCAGCGTCACCTGCGTCTGGTTCGTCTCCTTCGGGATGTGCGTGTAAGTCGGCGGCGGGACGGCACCGGGCGAAACGGGCGATGCCGTGCCGGTCCACCCGCCGAACACGCTCCCCACCAGATCCTTCAACGGCTCCCACTCGACGTTGCCGGCGACCGACAGGATGGCCCCGTTCGGGCGGAACCGCTCGGCGTGGTACTTCCGCACGTCGTCGGGCGTGACGGCCATCAGCGTCTCGGCGGTGCCGTAGTGGTTGCGGCTGTACGGCTCCGGGTAGAACCGCTTCTTCATCTCCAGGAAGCACAAGTCGGGTGGGGAGTCGTCGAGGCCCTTCAACTCCTGCAACGACATGTCGCGGGCCGGGTCGATCTCGTCGTCGGGCAGCCACGGCTTCAGCACCACGTCCGAATAAAGTCGCAGCACGCCGGGCAGGTTGCGGGCGAGCGTGCTGGCCGAGCAGACCACGTTGAACCCGCCGGCGCTCTCGCTCCGGTCGGCCCCCAGGTGGTCGAACGCGGCGGCCAGTTGCTTGCTGTCGCGGTCGCCCGCCCCGCGGGTGAGCACGTCGGCGAAGATGCCGCACAGGCCGAGTTTGTCGGCCGGCTCGTGGACGTACCCGGCCGGGATCATCAGGTACATGCTGGCCGAGCGGACGTGGTCCATCCGCTCGGCGAGGAGCGTGAGGCCGTTCGGGAAGGTGTGCTGATAGATCTGTTGCGGCACGGGTGCATTCCTGGCGAACGGCGCGACGTGAGTCCGCCGGTGTGTGAGACGCACC
>JANNQE010001324.1:0-2022 GCA_031441625.1 Planctomycetia bacterium | reverse complement strand
GAGGGCGTCGAACATCCCGGTCTTCATCGTGTTGATGGACGCCCCCGTCACCGGTCTGCCGTCCGGTCCGACCACAGTCCCCGTGATGGTCCGTTCCTTGGCCTCCGGCTTCTTCGGCTCGGCTTTCGCGTCCGCCTTCGGAGTATCCTTCTTCTCGGCCGGCGTCTGCGGTTCGGCCCCGCTCGGCATCGCCGCCATTCCGAACCCTAGCACCAACACCCCGATCGCCAGCAGCGTCAGTTTCGACTTCGTGAAGAACCCGGTCACGGCAACCCCCTCTGCGAGTGCGGCCACGGTGGCGGACGGTTTTCCGCCGACGGCGGCCAGGATGGTTTCGACTGTGTTTGGTGGGGCGGCGGAGGCGGTCGAGGTGGCGGCGACGGCCAGTAGCAGCACGCCGAGGGCGGTGAGCGCGTCGGCCAGCTTCTTCCGCCCGCGCTCCAGTTGCTTGTTCAGCGCGGGCACGGCCAGCCCCAGCCGGGCCGCCGCGTCGTCGCGGGTCAGTCCTTCCAGGTAGCACAGCACCAGCGGCTCGCGATACCACGGGGCCAGTTTGTCGAGTTCGTCGTCGAGTGCGGCCACCAACTCCCGGCCGCTCATGGCGTCGGCGGGGGACACGCTTTCGGGGACGGCGGCGGCCCCTTCACGCTTGGTGCGGCGGATGGCGGACAGCTTGGCATTGTTGGCAATCTTGCGTGCGGTGGTGTACAGCCAGTTGGCGATGCTGCTTTGCCAGCGGGTGCCCTTTGCTTTCTTCGCCAGCACCAGGAACACGGCCTGCGTGGCGTCGTCTGCGTCGGCGGTCGAGTGCAGCACTCGCACGCACACGCCGTACACGAGCGCGGTGTGCCGCTTCACCACGGCGGCGAACGCCGACTGGTCCGCGTCGTCGGTGAACCGCCGCAGCAAGTCCCGGTCGTTCACCCCGGCCGCGTCCGCGGTGCGCACCGCCCGGCCGAGCATCGCCGCCGTTCGCTTCGCCATGACACGCCCTCCCTCGCCGCCTCACCCGTATCATGTGCGCCGCCGGCCGGTGGTGACAGGAAAAGTGGGGAGGGCGAAACGATGCTCGCGTTTCACAACGGCCGGTTCGTGCCGTACTCGGAGTTGAAGCTGTCGCCGCACGACGCCGGGTTCGTGTTCGGCGCGACCGTCACCGACTTCTGCCGCACGTACGCGCACAAGCTGTTCCGCTGGCCCGACCACCTCGCCCGGCTCCGCCGCGATGCCGAAGCGTGCTTCATCCCGCTGCCGTACTCGGATGCCGAACTGACCGCCGCCGCCGAAGAGTTGGTGAACGCGAACGCGAAGGGGTTAGCCGCGAACGACGACCTGGCGGTCATCACGTTCGCCACCCCCGGCCCACTGGGTTACATGATCGGCGAAGCCGCCAACGGCCCGCCGACAGTCGCCATGCACACCTTCACGATCCCGAAGGAGCGTTACCGGCGGTACTTCACGGAAGGGGTGACGTTACAGGAGGCTGGCCCAATCCCCCGACATTCCGCAGTGCCAGCATGGGTGAAACATCGCAGCCGAGTTCATTGGTGGCGAGCCAGTCAGGCGGTGAAACTTCCCGGCACGGTGCCCGTGTTGGCGGTGTCGCCTCATGCGGTCGATACCGCCGTCGGAGGGATCATGGCGGTGCGGGATGAGGTTCTCGAACGGCCGGACAGCATTTTTGTCCTCGATTCGATCAGCGTTCGTATTGTGTGCGAACTCGCCACGGCGTTGGGAATCGAGGTGAGAGCAACAAAAGTGTGGCCGGGCCGCACGGCGTTCGGGGACGTGTCCGAACTGCTCCTCGCCGGGAGTGCGTTCGGCCTCGCAGGAGTTGGCACTTATGTCGGGTCTAACGCGAAGGATCGACAGGACTTCCCCTGGCCCGGCCCGGTGTTCACCAGGCTGGCCGCCGCGTGGTCGGAACTGGTGGGCGTGGACATCGTGAAGCAGTTCACCGGATAACGGAATGAGACCTCACCCCCCCGTCCCCCTCTCCATGAATGGAGAGGGGGTGTTCAA
>JANNQE010001323.1:0-2158 GCA_031441625.1 Planctomycetia bacterium | reverse complement strand
AAAGCAATGTCACTGATCGCGGCCAGCCGCCCCAGGCCGAAGGCCTGAGAGTGTTCAGCCCAGGGCAACGCCCTGGGAACCCGGCCCCCGACCGAATCCACCCTGAAAGGGTGGGAGAACTGGCAGGCCTTCAGCCTGCGGGGTGGTCGCACACGCCCACCCAGGGCGTTGCCCTGGGCTGAGGACTCCCAGGCCTTCGGCCTGAAGCAGTGGTTCGACTGGCATTCCGAGCCTGAAGATCAGTAGCCCGAAGCGCGAGCGAGGGGCCAGCCACGCATCCTGAGTTTCAGAAACGTTTCACGTCCCCTGACCTGTTAGCCCGACGCGCGAGCGAGGGGCGAGCCAACCGTCCGAGAAGCAGGAAGGTCAACGCCACCCGTCGCCTTCCGGCTGTTCGTCGAAGGAACTGGCCACTCGCTCGCGCGTCGGGCTAACAAGTGGTGCGAGGTGCAACACTTCCGTACCTGTCCGCGATGCCACTGGCCCCTCGCTCGCGCGTCGGGCTAACAGATCGCCCCTCCACCGTCTGACCCCATGCCTACCGCACTCTACTTCGACGGACCCGGCCGACCGCTGCGTGCGGAGGCGTTCGAGTCGCCCACGCCCGGCCGCGGTGAGGCCGTCGTTCGTGTCTCCCTCTGCACGCTCTGCGGGAGCGACCTGCACACGTACTTCGGCCGGCGGGCGGAGCCGACGCCGGTGGTGTTGGGTCACGAGATGGTCGGCGTGGTCGATCAGGTGAATGGCGACGAGCCGTTGACCGACGCTCACGGCGACCCGTTGCGAATCGGCGACCGCATCACGTGGAGCGTGATCGGGGCGTGCGGGCGGTGCTTCTTGTGTACCCACGACCTGCCGCAGAAGTGCGACACCCTGTTCAAGTACGGGAAGAAGACGGGCGGTCCGTTCGGCGGACTGACAACGCACTGTCACTTGCTGACCGGCACCGCGGCGGTGAAGCTGCCGGCCGACCTGCCCGACGAGGCCGCCGCCCCGCTCATGTGCGCCACCGCCACCGCCGCCGCGTGTCTGCGGGCGGCCGGACCAATCGAGACGCTGCTCGTCACCGGGGCCGGGTTGCTCGGGCTGTCGGCGTGCGCGATGGCGACCGCTGCCGGGGTGAGGGTGGTCGTGTGCGACCGCGACGACGCACGGGTGGCACTGGCGAAGCGGTTCGGGGCGACCGACGGCTGGCCGGAGCGGATCGATGCGGCAATCGAGATGTCCGGAGCAGTTGATCCGACCAAGTTCGCCCTCGCTCAAGTCCGCGTAGGTGGAACACTGGTTCTCGCCGGCAGTGTCGTGCCGACCCCGCCCATCGAATTGCATCCTGAAGAGGTGGTGCGGCGGTGTTTGCGGATCGTCGGCGTTCACAACTACACACCGGCCGATTTGGTGACGGCGGTGCGGTTCATGGGCGACAACCACCAGCGGTTCCCGTTCGCCGAGCTGGTGAGCGTGGTGTTCCCACTGCGCGAAGCGGGGGAAGCGTTCGCCTTCGCCGAACGAGAGAAGCCGATCCGTGTGGGCGTGCGACCGGGGTGAGTGGTACACTCACGCCACCTCCGGAGCCGCCAATGGCAAAGCAACGCAAACCGTGGGAGCAACTCTTCGACACGGTGAAGGTGAACCGCGATCCCAAGCAGTACGTTCGGCCGCTGGATGCCGAATTGGATGAGTTGGAAGCTCAACTCGGCTCGCGTCTCCCACACACCTACCGCGAGTTCATGAAGCGGTTCGGGCCTGGCGAACTGAAAAGGTGGGTGAACCTCCACGTCATCACGGAGAAGAAGCGGGCACACGGACAGACTGTACTCGACCACACAATTGGAGCGCGACAGTTCTTTTCACACCTCGGAGACTTATGGAAAGGTAAGAACCTCACGCAACTCGTCGTCTTCGCCTCCAGTGTTGGTGGAGATATGTACGCCTGGGACCCAGTCACCGTCACCTCTCGTTCATCCCATGAATGCCAGTTTTACTACCTGCCCCGAACGGGTGAGAAACGGTCGGTCCCGGCGGGTGCCGTTGCCCCGATCCCAGAGTTTACGCTGCAATTGCAGGTGTTTTGGTTTCTCGCGGTCGGTAACTCACCTCTTTCGGGAGTGGCTGAGCGTGTAGGTACGCTGCATACGCTCGCACCCAAACTTTGCTGAGG
>JANNQE010001322.1:0-2363 GCA_031441625.1 Planctomycetia bacterium | reverse complement strand
GCGGACCCCGAAATCGGTCATCTACATCGTGCTGGGTGGCGGCATCAGCCACATCGACACCTGGGACCCGAAGCCGGACGCCCCCGCCGAGTTCCGCGGCGAGTTCGGCACCATCGCCACCAGTCTGCCCGGCGTGCGGGTGACGGACCAGTTCCCGCGGCTGGCGAAGAACCTGGACAAGTTCGCCCTGCTCCGCGGAGTGCAGTCCGTGGAGAACGACCACTTCCTGAGCGAGGTGTACACCGGCTTGCCGCGGACGAGCGGCGGCCGCCCGGCGTTCGGATCAGTCGCCAGCAAGCTGCTCGGCAGCACCGACAAGCTGCCGGCGTACGTCAGCCTCGACCGGGCCGACGCCGATCGTTTCGACTTCGAGAAGCCGCACTACACCGGGGCGAACCACGCCCCGTTCCGGCCGTTCGGCGAAGCCCTGGACAACCTGGCACCGGTGAAAGACCTCGCCAAACTCGACGACCGCAAGGGGCTGCTGGCCGGGTTCGACACCATGCGGCGGGAACTCGACACCAGCGGGGCCGCCGCCGGGCTGGACAAGTTCCAGGCGAAGGCGTTCGACATGGTGACCTCCGCGAAGGTGCGGGCGGCGTTCGACCTGAGGAAGGAAGCCCCCCGCACGTTCGACCACTACGGCCGGGGGAAGTACACCCACCAGGCGGTGAAGACCATCCTGTACGACTGGTCGCCGAAACCGTTCGTGCTGGCCCGCCGGCTGGTCGAGGCCGGGGTGCGGGTGGTCACACTATCGGTGGGGTCGTGGGACCACCACAGCGGGGCCGATCAGCACATCTTCGAGTCGTACCGGCACGTGCTGCCGGCCCTGGACCGTAGCGTGACGGCGCTGATCGACGACCTGACCGACCGCGGGCTGATCGACGACGTGCTGGTGGCGGTGCTCGGCGAGTTCGGGCGGACGCCGAAGTTGAGCATGCCCGGCCCCGGCCGCGAGCACTGGGCGGAGGCCGGGTCGATGCTGCTCGCCGGCGGCGGGCTGAAGGTGGGACGGGTGGTGGGCGAGACCGACAGCCGGGCGGAGCGGGCGAAGAGCGGCACCATCAGTTTCCAGAACGTGATGAGCACCGTCTACCACGTCCTCGGCATCGATCCGAAGACCACCCTGCCCGACTTCAAGGGCCGCCCGCAATTCCTCCTCGACGACCCCGACCCGGTGAAGGAGTTGGTGGGGTGATCGCCCGACGCGGCCGCAACGGCGGAGGTCGCCCATTTGCCGCTTGTCCGCCGCTTCCCTCTTGCGGTACACTCACCTCCCCGCCTCCGGTCCCACCTCTCCGGACCCCGCCATGCTCACCTTCACCGGCCGACCCCACCGCCTGTGCGACGGCTTCTCCCGCCGCGACTTCCTCAGCGTCGGGGCGCTCGCGGTCGGTGGGCTGACGCTCGCCGACGTGCTGCGTGCCCGTGCCGATTCGCCGACGAAGACCTCCGCCAAGTCGGTCATCATGGTCTACCTGCCCGGCGGACCGAGCCATCTGGACATGTACGACCTGAAGCCCGATGCCCCGGCCGAGATCCGCGGTGAGTTCAAGCCGATCGCCACGAATGTGAGCGGCGTGAAGGTCTGCGAGCTGCTGCCGCTCCACGCCAAGATCGCCGACAAGTTCACCGTGGTGAACGGCCTCCAGTGCGTCGACACGCACAGCGCCGAGTTGCTCATGCGGGGGCACCTGGGCGGGCCGGTGGCGCGGCCGGTGTTCGGGAGCGTGGTCAGCAAGGTGCGGGGCGGGAGCAGTGAAGACGGCATGCCGCACTACGTGGCTCTCGGCGGGGAGAACGGGTCCGACCCCGGCGACCCGGCGTACCTGGGCACCGCCCACCGCCCGTTCAAGAGCGGCGGCGGGGAAAACCTGCGGCTGGTGCAGGGGGTGAGTCCGGAGCGGTTCGCGGATCGGAAACAGTTGCTCGCCACGTTCGACCAACTGAACCGCGACATCGACAGCCGCGGCGAGATGGCCGGGAAGGACGTGTACACCGCGCGGGCGCTAGAGATGATCGCCTCGCCCGCCGTGCGGGAGGCGTTCGACGTGAACAAGGAGCCGAAGGAGGTGCGGGAGAAGTACGGCCAGGGGACGCGGCTGCTGCAAGCGCTGCGGCTGGCCCAGGCGGGGGTGAGTGTGGTGACGGTCTCGCTGGCGGGCACCGTACTGCCGGTGGGCGACTGGGATACGCACGGCAAGAACGACGGGCGGAAGTTCGGCCAGTTCGAGGACTACCGCCAGCGGCTGCCGGTGTTCGATCAGGTGGTTCACACGTTCTTGACCGACCTGTACGCCCGCGGGCTGGATCAAGACGTGGCGGTGGTGATCTGGGGCGAGTTCGGCCGCACGCCGAAG
>JANNQE010001321.1:0-1501 GCA_031441625.1 Planctomycetia bacterium | reverse complement strand
CGAGGACGCCCGAGGATGCCGGCGTGTCGGGTGGCCTGCCGTGCAGATCCAACAACTTGAGTAGGTCGTTCGTGGTGAGCCCTCCGGTGAGTGGGGTGAATCAGATGGCCTCAATGCTGGCCAGTTTCAACTTTCGGAGTTGCTCCGTCAGGTACGCCCGCGCCGTCTCGACGCGGCCGTTCCCCGTCAGCCCTGCGAACTGGCGGTCAATCTCGGCCAGTTTCGCCGCCGCCCTGGCCGCGTCGGCCAGGTTCTTCGGGTCGGCCGCGGACAGCACCTGCTCGGCTTCGAGCAGCAGTTGCGACACCCGCATCCCCGTCGGGTTGGCGATCCGGGCGATCACTTGCGCCGCCTTGAGCGGCTGCTCCTGGGGGTCGTCCCACAAACAGTGTTGGGCGACCTCCAGGTGCTCGGGCTGCACTTCGTCCGCCCCGTTCAGGAAGGCGAACGCCCGCACCACGCCCACCGTCTTGTACTGGCGGCGGTCGCCGGGCCGGACGCCCTCCTTCGCCAGCTCCTTCAGGACCGTTTCGAGCGCCTCCTTCGCCGCGGCCGACCACGGCAGCGCGGCCGCCTGTCGTCGGGCGGACTCCACTTCGGTCGGGGTGATGGTGCCGGAAAACTTGGGGGCGTGGTCGCGGGCCCACAGCAGCCGCTGCCGCCCGGCCTGCGAGCGGATGGGCGACACCGCCGCTCGCAAACAGAAGCGGTCGAACAGGGCGGACAACTCCTTGCCCGTGTCGGGGGACGGCCATTCGTTCGACGCCGCCACGCACAGCTTGAGCGGCACGGTGCGAGCGATCCCATCGCCCGCGTCGTACACCCGCTCGTTCAGGATCTTGAGCAGGGTGTTCAAAATCGCACTGCTGCCTTTCATCACCTCGTCGATGAAGCAGTAGTCAGCTTCGGGCAGCTTGCCGGTGGTCACGCGGACGTACTTGTCGGCCGTCAACGCCGCGAGGCTGACCGGGCCGAACACCTCCTCGGGGGCGGTGAATTTCGTCAACAGGATGGAGAACTTGCTCCCGCCGGTCCACTTCAACACCGAGTCGAGCAGCAGCGACTTCCCACACCCCGGCGGGCCGACGAGGAGCACGTGCTCGCCGGCGATCAGGGCCGTGAGCACCAGATCGACTTCTTCCTCCCGCTCAATCAGCGCCTCGGTCAACTCGCGGCGGGCGAGTGCGAACTTCTCCCGCACATCAGCGACGGGCGGGTCCGCCGGCGGCGGACGCAGGGTCTTCATGTCAGAACTCCAGTGGGAAGTAACGGCCGGGGTAAACACACGCTTCCGGCCCGGAGACGCCCGCGGCCCCGCACACCAGTGTTGGCGAACGGGGCCGCGGATGAGAGGCGAGGGGCAGCCCTGCCGTCAAGAGAGTTTGACACGCTCTGCCAGAGGATTAATTCTACAGCGCCGGATGTCATAACTTTCTTCGCCGGAGGAGTTTGGCCCGGCGTTTTGCGTGACTTTCCTTGGCCCGGCGGTTCCGGTCTCGCC
>JANNQE010001320.1:0-1575 GCA_031441625.1 Planctomycetia bacterium | reverse complement strand
TGCTTGAGCCCCATCCGGTTCGACAAGGACTTGAAGACGGTCTTCTCTGGCAGAGAATCCGGTAGTCGGGCGTTTCGATTGAAGTAAGAGGTTGTTTAGAAAGGGAATGTGGCGCAACGGCGAGTAGCACGAGACCCTTATCGAACCGGATGGGGCTCAAGCACCGGAGCCGTAATCCGGTACTCTCCTTAGCTGTCTTCCCGGAAGTCAGCGACCACTCTGGGCGGATTCCGCGGTGGGCGTCGCCCAGCGAGTGGACCGGCCACAACGAGGCATGCGTCTGGTGACCGGTCTGCCACAGGAACATGTTCTCAACCCGCCTCGGAGCCGGGTGGTGGTCCTTGGATCGCACCAGAGAGGCACCGTTCCAGAACTTGCTTGGAGCTATACCGGGCGGCGTTGAACAGAACCTCTTCGCCAGGTTGTGACGCGGTCACGGAAGACCTCCACGGTCGGGGACAACCCCACCAGGACTCAATGCGAGAATCCGGGGCGG
Organism: Planctomycetia bacterium; assembly: GCA_031441625.1. GTDB lineage: Bacteria > Planctomycetota > Planctomycetia > Gemmatales > Gemmataceae > JALHQU01. Next base: position 1,079 of record JANNQE010001320.1, on the reverse strand, counting down.
AACCCCGAATTCTTTTTCTCTGTTTATCGCGAGAGATGCTGCGTCAGGACTGATCACGGTCCGACTCGCCCATCCGGAGGCGGAGCCAACTCCGTGCATACGCCCAATCGTTCTCGGCGGTGGAGGTGGAAACGCCGAGCGCCACTGCGGCCTGAGCAAGGGTCAGCCCAGCGAAGAAGCGGAGTTTGACCACCTCGGCCTTCCGCGGGTGACGTTGCTCCAGTTCCCGGAGGGCGTCGTCCAGCACGAGGAGTTCGGGATCGGGCTCGTCGAGGGCCGGGTCGAAGTCGTCAAGGTTCACCCGACGGTGCCCGCCCCCGGCCTTTCGGGTGTTCTTGTGGCGGACGTGATCGATAAGAATTCGTCGCATCGCCTCGGCGGCGGCGGCGAAGAAGTGTCCGCGGCCATCCCAGCCGTGGGGTTGCTCGCCTCCGACGAGCCTGACGTAAGCCTCGTGGACCAGAGCGGTGGCTTGAAGTGTCTGGCCGGGCTTCTCGCTGGCGAGTCGCTGCGCCGCCAGTTTCCGCAATTCGTCGTAGACGAGCGGGAGAAGTTCCTCGGCGGCGTGGGCGTCGCCCCGCTCGACAGCGGCCAGGATGTGGGTGACCTCGCTCACGGGGTTGAGGATACCCGCCCCCGCCTGAGATAGCTCCAACCAAGTGCGGGAACCGTGCCGCCTGCGGTAAGATCAAGAAGGCCAGCCGGTTCCAGACCGGTTGAGGGCCTTGCCCAGCGACAGACCTGCCACCGGCTTGCAATTACCCACAAGTCGGGAGATCGGGACAGGGTGGTCGAAAGCCGCTGGAAAAACAGGCTGATGACGGCACAGAACACCGAGACAAGTAGCCCAGTGGGTCCGCCGCAACTGCCGCCGAATCAGTGCCTTCGGAACTTGTGGGTAATTGAAAGTGCCACCGGACGCTTACCGTTCTCCCACGCGCTTGCTCTGGCGGAAGTAGGCCATGAGCAGGCCGGTGAAGGCGACCAGGCGGGGGCCGGACTGGCCGACGGGTACGCCGGCCGGGAGGTCGGCGCAGGTGGTCGCCCCGCATCGGCAGGTGAGCCGGTGCCGCCGGGAC
>JANNQE010001319.1:0-4146 GCA_031441625.1 Planctomycetia bacterium | reverse complement strand
CCGGCCCGTGGTGGGGCCGGGCGAACAGGCTGCCCCCCCGTGGGGCGACGTTCAGGGGCCCTCCGTTAGGGTGGCCGGCGCTCACCGAGAGCCGGTCGGATGTCGCTCTCGGAGAGAGCGACCCACACTAAATTGGCCGCTCCCGTGCCAGCGTCGCCACCGCGAACGCCGGCGCACACTCGCTCAGGTTCGGCCCGAGGCGGTCGGTCAGGCTCACCACGTCGTCGAAGTTCGTCCGCAGCGATTGCACCGCCCGCCGGGCCAGAAACTCCCCCGACCCACTGGTAATGGCCCACCGCCGCACCCCTACCGATTCCCGTATCAACCCCATCGTCCGCCGCGTCATCCGCTCCACTGCATTTAGCACAAGTTGATACTGCCGGTCGGCGGCGAGGGTGGCCAGCCGGAGCGTTTCGGCCTCGCTCACCGTGTTCCGGTCCCCGCCGATCATGTGGGCGATGCGGGAGTGTGCCCCGCGGACGGTCGCGGCACGGCTGTCGGCGGTGTCGCAGTCGGTCGGGTCCTCGGGCAGGTTCCCGAGCAGCAGGTGGGCGTCGTGGCTGGTGGCGAAGAATTCGGCACACGTCTCGCCCGGCGGGAGTAGGGCCATGAGCGGCGTCCGTTTCACGCCGGTGTACACAAGCTCCTGGTGCCGCAGGCGGTCGGTGTCGGTCAGCCCGTGCGTCCACGGTTGACCATCCAGGATGGGAATCACGTCGGTGGTGGTGCTGCCGACGTCCACCAGCACACAAGTGCCACGCGGGTTCAATCCGCCGGCAAACGTCGCCAGGGCGTGCCAGTTGGCGGCGGCCACTTCGTCCCACCGCACGCGGGCCTGGTTGCTGTCGAGGAAGCAGCCGTCGGTGCTCCAGAATCGCACCGGCCATGAGCGAGCCACGTTCAGCACGGCGGTGACGATGGCGTTCACGCCGGCTTCTTTCGTCTCGAAGCAGTCGCACAGTTCGCCGGTCATGGTGACGGCAAACTCTTCCACGTCGTCGAATTGTTTGACCAGGTCGGCGAGAGCCGCGGGCAGCCTGTCCGGTTGCTTCCACAGGGCGAACGGCACGGAGACTGCACGCCCATTGGGGTTCGTCGTGGCGGCCTTCAGGTTCGCCCCGCCGATGTCGAGTCCTAAAACGACGTGGGACATGGTTCGCTCCGGTACTGAAACCTCACCCCCCGTCCCCCTCTCCATATATGGAGAGGGGGTGTTCAAGACCCACACTCTGCCGACAGTTCCGCGGACGTTTGCACACTTCCGCAGGTTGAACACCCCCTCTCCATTTATGGAGAGGGGGACGGGGGGTGTGGTCCGAGAAACCCAATGGCTCGCTACTTGGTCGGCATCGACCTGGGAACCACCAACACCGCCCTCGCTTACGTCGACCTGAAGGCGAAGGCGAAGGGCGGGCCGAAGCTGCACACCTTCCCGGTGCCGCAGCTCGTCGGCGCGGGGCAGACGGGCGAGCAGCCGCTGCTGCCGTCGTTCCTCTATTTGCCCGGCCCGCACGACCTGCCCGACGGGGCAACGGCGCTGCCGTGGGATCAAGCCGCGACCGAGGTGGTCGGCCAGTTCGCCCGCACGCACGGGGCGAAGGTGCCGGGGCGGCTGGTGTCGTCCGCGAAGAGCTGGCTGTGTCATCCGGGCGTCGACCGCACCGCCCCGCTGCTGCCGTGGGCCGCGCCGCCGGAAGTGAACCGGCTTTCACCATTGGAGGTTTCGGCGAAGTACCTGCGGCATCTGGTCAGTGCCTGGAACTCGGCGAAGGGGCGTGCTCCCGAGGACTTTCTCGAAGAGTGCCCGGTGGTACTCACGGTGCCGGCCAGCTTCGATGATGTCGCGCGGAACCTGACCGCCGACGCCGCACGGCAAGCCGGACTCAAACACGTCACGCTGCTCGAAGAACCACAAGCCGCGTTCTACTGTTGGCTCGGCATGCACACGGCCGACGACGCCGGGCGGGTGACGCCGGGGATGCGGTGTGTGGTCATCGATGTCGGCGGCGGGACGAGTGACTTCAGCCTGATTCGAGCCGGTGAAGCCGACGGCGAAATGACGTTCGCCCGTGACGCGGTCGGCGATCACCTGCTGCTCGGCGGCGACAACATGGACCTCGCCATTGCGAAGGGCGTCGAGGCGAAGCTGAGCGGCAAGCTGGATGCGGGGCAGTTCGGCGCGCTGGTGCAGGCCTGCCGCGGGGCGAAGGAGGCGCTGCTCGGCCCGAACCCGCCGGCGGATTACGCCGTGACGGTGGTGGGCAAGGGCCGGTCGGTCATCGCCAGCAGCGTGACCGCCCACGTGTCGCCCGCCGACCTGAAGGCGATCCTGTTCGACGGCTTCTTCCCGCTCGTGCCGTTCGACGCCGACCCGACCCGCACCGCCCGCGGCGGCCTGCAAGAGATGGGTTTGCCGTACGTGTCCGACCCGGCCGTGAGCAAACACCTCGCGGCGTTCCTTCGCCAACAGCTGCCCGACGGCGAGTCGCCCGACGCCATCCTCTTCAACGGCGGGGTGTTCCAACCGAAGCCCCTCCGCGAGCGGATCGTGGAGGTGATGACGCCGTGGTTTTCCAAGCCGCGGAAGCCATGGAAGCCGGTCGTGCTGACGAACCCGAGCCTGGACTTGGCCGTGGCGTGGGGGGCGGCGTACTCGGCGTGGCTGCAACACAGCGGCGGCAAGCGCATCGGCGGCGGCACGGCCCGCAGCTACTACGTCGGCGTGGCGGACGACCAGTCCGACGGCAAGCGGGCGGTGGTGTGCGTGGTCCCGCGCCGGCTTCAAGAGGGCGAAGAGGTCAGCATCCCGAAGCCGGAGTTGGAGTTGGCCATCGGCGAGCCGGTGCTCTTCCCGCTCTACACGTCCACCGTGCGGAGCGACGACATGCCCGGCGACGTGCTGCGGGTGTCGCCGTCGCAGTTGCTGGAGTTGCCCCCGTTGCACACCATCCTGCGTGGGGGCAAGCGGAGCGGGGTGAAGCGGGTGCCGGTGACGCTCGCGGCCAAGAGTACCGAGATCGGTACGCTGGAGTTGTTCTGCGTGAGCAAGGAGAACAACCGCTGGAAGCTGGAGTTCAACGTCCGCGACGTGGTGAAGGACCGGAGCCGCGAGCCGGAGGCGAGTGAGTCCGAACCGGCCACGATCCTCGACGTGTTCGACGACGCCAAGACGCAGGCCGCCGGCGACCTCATTCGCACGTGCTTCGCCACCGGCAAGCCGACCCCGCAGGAGTTGACGAAGCAGGTGGAGGCGGCCATCGAGTTGACCCGCCACGAGTGGCCGACGGGGCTGTGCCGGCGGCTGTGGGACCACCTGACCGAGGCGGCCGACCAGCGGGCGAAGACCCCGCCGCACCTGTCGCGGTGGTACAACCTGGTGGGGTACTGCCTGCGGCCGGGGTTCGGCGACCCCATCGACCGCTACCGCGTGGAGGGGCTGTGGAAGCTCATCACCGCCACCGCCAGCGGGAGCGTCAGCGGGGGGAACAAGCTGGTGGTGCCGGAGGGCGGGGCGGACTACTGGATCATGTGGCGGCGGGTGGCCGGCGGGCTGAACGGGGCACTCCAACAGGCGCTTTGGGCGCGGCTGAAACTGGTGCTCATCCCGCCGAAGAACAAGCCGCCGGTGAAGGTCCACGCGAACGAACTGACCGAGATGTGGCGGGCGGTGTCGAGTCTGGAGCGGCTCGACGTGAAGACGAAGGAGCTGCTCGGTGACATCCTGTTGTCACAGTTGAAGAAGCTGCCGGCGGTTCCGAACTACCTGTTCTGGTCGCTCACCCGACTGGGCGGGCGTGTGCCGTTTTATGGACCGCTGAACACGATCCTTCACCCGTCGGTCGCCGAGCGGTGGCTGGAAACGGTGCTCGACTTCCGCCCGCAGGTGGAATCGGAGCTGATGGGCTGGGCGTTCTGTTTGGCACAACTGGCGCGGCGGAGCGGGCTGCGGGGCGTGGACGTGGACGACGACGTGACCGCGGGCGTGGCGAAACTGCTGCGGTCGATCCGCGTGCCGGAGGCGTGGCCGACGATGGTCGAACAGGTGGTGACCGACCAGGGCGACGAGCAGAGCCGCATGTTCGGCGAGAGTTTGCCGATTGGGTTAAGGTTGAAATAACGAGCCGCGGCGAGCGGGAACGGAGGCCC
>JANNQE010001318.1:0-3294 GCA_031441625.1 Planctomycetia bacterium | reverse complement strand
AGCGTATGCAGCGTACCTACACGCTCAGCCACTCCCGAAAGAGGTGAGTTACCGACCGCGAGAAACCAAAACACCTGCAATTGCAGCGTAAACTCTGGGATCGGGGCAACGGCACCCTACTGCCGCGACCTCCACACGGAATGTGTGGACCACATCGTGGCTGTGATCCAACCCGTCAACGTCCGACCACTCGTTCGTGCGGAAATGGTCCGGGACAGAAAACTGGATCGCGGGAATGCGACACCAGGTAACATCGGAGCAGACTTCGGGCGCCTTCGCCTTCCATTTTGGCCCACGCTCCAAACCATTGAGCCGGCAGCTCCAAGCTGGAATGCCGAACTGGACTCGATGAACAACTGGAGAAACGCCATCGCCCACCAAGACTTTGACCCGACGATGCTCGGGGGTACTATGGTGTTACGGTTGCGTCGAGTCCGACAGTGGCAGGCGGTGTGCAACCGGATGGTTCGTGCGACCGACCGGATGTTGCGTGGCCACCTCCATTCCGTCATCGGTCAACACCCCTGGTAGGAGGACAGACATGGGGGCCAAGCCTGCCGCCCCGCGGTACGGGATCGGCGATGTGGTGGGGTTCCAGGACGGGGCTCACCGAGCGGTCGGTCGGGTGCTCGAACCGCGTGGGCCACTCGGCGTCAACCGTCGACACATTTACCGGCTCCGGGTACTGACCGGTGCCGACGAACCCGTCGAATTCGAGATGCCGGAAGACGAACTGGAACCGGCTGCCCCGGCTCGCGCGGAGGTGCGAGAGTACCTCGCCACGGGCGGGTTGGTAGACATGCTTAGCCGCAACTTGAGTGTTGGGCCGAAACCGACACGGGTGTGGCTCACCTACAATCCCATCGGTGCGTTGACCCATACATTCCTCGCAGAGGATGGACTCCTTGGGGGTGCCATCCCGCCCTCGTTCACCCTCAACGATGCGAGTAGGATCTTGGAACAGAAACAGGGCGTAGTGTTCGACTTCCTCAACACGTTCGGGTTGAACCGGACAGATGCCGAAGAGGTGGTCCGTCGGATCGGCACGGCCTGACACTGACCGCTCTACCGCGTGAGTTCACCCGACGCGAACGCCCGCGTCATGTCGCTGTTCGCCGGTCCGGGGGTGGACACGACTTGCGTGGTCAGTGGTTCGGCGTTCGTGATCGGTGCCGGCGGGTTGGCCCACCAAGCGGCGGCCAGGGCGGCGGTCCACTTGTCCGCTTGCGGGCAGTCGTCGAGTGCGGCGAGCAGCGCGCCGGCGGTCGCCGGGCGGTCCTCCGGCGACTTCGCCAAGCACTGCAACAGCAGTTGCTCGAACGCGGTGCCGACCAGCACCCCGTGGGCCGACGGCGGCGTCGGCTCGGCGTTCAGGTGCTTCATACAGATCTCGACGACAGCCTTCCCGTCGAACACCGGCTGCCCCACGAGCAGGTAGTACGCCACCGCCCCGAGCGCGTACACGTCGGCCGGCGGGCCGACGGTGTCCGGCCGGCTGATCCCTTCCGGCGACAGGTAGAGCGGAGTGCCGGTGACGGTGTTCGCCGACGTGACGTTCGCCTCGCGGCCGTCGGCCACCTTCACCAGCCCGAAGTCGAGCACCTTCACGAAGTCGGACACCCCGCCGCGGCGGGTGAGGAAGATGTTCGCCGGCTTCACGTCGCGGTGGACCAGCCCGGTCGCGTGCGCCTCCGCCAGCGCCCCGCACACCTGCTTCATCAGGTACACAACGCGGGCCTCGGGCAGCGGGCCGTACTTCCTCACGAGGTCGTCCAGGTTGGTCCCTTCCAGGTACTCCATCGCGTAGTAGAAGATGCCTTCGGGGGTGCGGCCGTAGTCGTAAATCGCCACCGTATTCGGGTGCGTCAGCCCGCTCGTCATCTGCACCTCGCGCTCGAAGCGGGTGATGGCGACGTCGGTCATGTTGGCCACGTCGAGCAGCTTGACGGCGGTCGGCCGGCGGAGCATGGCGTGCCGCGCCTTGTACACCGTGCCCATCCCCCCCTGGCCGAGCTTCTCTTCGAGCGTGTACTGGCCGAGCTGCTTCGCCTCCAGCACGGCCGCCCGCAGTTTCACCTGTTGCCGGCTCATGAACAGCATCGCGGCGAACAGCCCCGCGGCGGCGAGCAGGAGCAGCACGAGCAGCACGCCGAGCGCGCCGCGGAGGATGTACACGGGGCGGAACGCCTCGTCGCGGTTCACTTCCGTCACCACGCCGATGTCGTGCTCGGGCAGCCACGTCCACGCGCCCAGCTTCGGCACCCCGCGGTAGTCTGGGTAGCCGTCCACGTCATACCCGTCGCCCCGTTCGAGGGCTTCCGTCACAGGCTTGGTGAGCGGCCATTCCGCCCGGCGGGTGTGGGGCCGCTCCCGCTCGGACAAGTTCGCGCCGGGGTTCTTCAGGTGCAGGTTCAGGATGGACCGCTCTTCCGGCTTGTCCACCAGCAGGCCGTACTCCTTCATCTCCTCGTCGAACCGCGACTGGCTGAGCATCAGCCCGTCGCTGTCGAAGGCGTAGGTCTCGCCCGATTTGCCGGCCTGGGCGGTTTGCAGGATGCGGGTGAAGTCGGCGTCCGGGCGGATGCGGAGGCCGAGGGCGGCGATCACCTTGCCGCTCTCGTCCCTCACCGGGGCGGCGGCGAGCATCGTCGGCACGCCCATCCGCAGCACCCCGCTCTCGTCCTTCAGCCACGACACCGCCTTGTACGGCTTGGACACCCCCGGCTGGCCGGCGAGCACCTTGTCGAAGAACGTCTTGCGGGTGCCGGTGAGCCCTTTCCCCTGGGGCTGGTCTTCCTCGGCCGCCAGTACCACGGCGTCGCCGCTCACCAGGAAGAAGCCGCCGAACCCGTACTCCTTCAGCCGCGGGGTGAACCACGCCCGGAGTGCTTCGACGGCCTTCGGGTCGGACGACTGCCCGAGTGCCGGCGTGCCCAGTTGGCGGGCGGCCGCTCGCACCTCGGTCGTGTCGGCCAACTGCCCGACGATCTGCTCCTCCCGCTTCACCCACCCGCGGAGGGCCTCCACGTCGGCCTTCAGCATGGTCGTCATGGTGGCCGCCCGCTGCTCGCGGAGGGCCGACTCGATGGACAGGTTCACCCACCAGCCGGCGATGCCGATGACGAGTGTGGCGACGACCGGCCACGCCCACAGTTGGCGGCGGAGGAACTTGGCGGTGGCGTCGAGGGCGGCGGACGACGTGAGGCGGGTGAAGAAGCGGCGGGACGACGGCTTGCCGATGTCCGGCGAGAAACTGGTGCGGCTGGGTGACGGGGTGGCGGGTGGACAAAGGGG
>JANNQE010001317.1:0-1717 GCA_031441625.1 Planctomycetia bacterium | reverse complement strand
TCCGACGACTCTCCCGACAGTGCGCCTCAAAATCGAACGCCGGTCGTCGCACCCGGGGGTGTTTCAAAAGATGGTGGAGTGGCCGTCGGCCCGCCTGCCGAACGGGTGCGTGGTGGACATCGAAGACAAGAGCGGGGCGTGGGTCGGCCGCGGCTTTTTCAACGGCCACTCGCGGATCGCCCTGCGGGTGCTGACGGCCGACAAGAACGAGCCGATTGACGCTGCTTTCTTCGCCCACCGCATCGCCCGCGCCGCGTCCCTCCGCCGCGACGTGCTCAAGCTGGACGACGTGACCGACGCCTACCGGCTGGTTCACTCCGAGGCCGACGGGCTGAGCGGGCTGGTGGTGGACCGCTTCGCGGACACTTTGGTGGTGGAGTTCTTCTCGGCCGGCATGTTCCGCCAGCGGGGGGTGATTCAGGAAGCACTCTTGCAACAGTTCCCCGGCGCGAACGTGTACTACTTCGCCGAGGAGCACGTCGGCAAACAAGAATCCTTCGACTGCCGCCCGCCGGTGCCGCCGCCGCCGTTCACCATCACCGAGCACGGGGTGAAGTTCCGCGTGTCGCCCGGCAGCAAGCACAAGACGGGGTTCTTCGTCGATCAGCGGGACAACCGCAAGTTCCTGGCGAGCCTGTGCGGGGGCGGCAAGCGGGTGCTCGACTTGTGCTGCAACAGCGGCGGGTTCGGGGTGTACGCGAAGGCGCTCGGCGGGGCGGGCGAGGTGATCGGCGTGGACCTGGACGAGACGGTGATCGAGGTGGCGAAGCAGAACGCGAAGCTGAACAAGGCGGAGGTGCGGTTCATTCAGGCGGACCTGTTCGCGTGGCTGCGGGACGTGCTGCCGAACGGCGAGCGGTTCGACGTGGTGGTGCTCGACCCGGCGAAGATGACCCGCGACCGCGAGGATGTGATGGGCGCGCTGCGGAAGTACCTGGACATGAACAAGCTGGCGCTGATGGCGGTGAAACCCGGCGGGGTGTTCCTGACGTGCAGTTGCACCGGGCTGGTGGGCGAAGCCGACTTCCTGGAGACGCTCCGCCGGGCGGCGTGGCAAGCCCAACGCGAGGTGCAGATCATCCGCGTCAGCGGTGCCGGGGGGGATCACCCGTTCCTCGGCCACGTCCCGGAGGGGCGCTACCTGAAGGCCGTGTTTGCGCGGGTGTGGTGAACGAAACGGTTCGCCGCGAGACGAAGGCGAGTGCGACAATATGCTGGAGTCGGTGCGAATCCTGACGGTATGATGGTGAGTTGTTGCAAGGCCCTTTCCGAATCGGGAGTCCGAACCGTGCGTGTCGCGGCAACTTTCTGGGCACTTCTGGGGGTCGTGTTCCTGACCCATTGCGTTCACGCAGATGAGCCCAAGACGGCGGAGGAGTACATCAAGCGGGGGACTGAGAGGCACGATAAGGGAAAGCACGACGAGGCGTTAGCCGACTACACCAAGGCAATCGAACTCAACCCGAAAAGCTCAAGGGGGTACGCCAGTCGGGGAGCTGCTTACGGCCATCAGAAAAAGTACACCGAGGCGATCACCGACTTGACCAAGGCGATCGAACTCGACTTGATAGATACGGTGTCATACCTCAACCGCGGGTTGGCGTACCATAACATGGGCAAGTCTGCTGAAGCGATCTCGGACGGGTGCCGTTGCCCCGATCCCAGAGTTTACGCTGCAATTGCAGGTGTTTTGGTTTCTCGCGGTCGGTAACTCACC
>JANNQE010001316.1:0-4307 GCA_031441625.1 Planctomycetia bacterium | reverse complement strand
GGTTCACCAAACCCCCGCATTCCGTAGGGTAAATCCGTCATCCTGTCACCGAGTACCGTCGTGAACGCCGACTCCCCGACCCCCGAACCGCTGCTGCCGCCGGCCCCGGACCTGCCGCCCGCCACCGACGCCCCGGCGGTTCCGACCGCCGCCCCACTCACGTGGCCGGAGTGGTTCCGCCCGTTCGACACGGCGCTCGCCATCGTCGCCGTCGTCCTCGCCTTCCTGCTCGCCTCGTTCGTCGCCCGCAACTCCGACCTGTGGCGACACCTGGCGGCCGGCCGGTTGGTCACGCAGTTCCAGTATCCCGTTGGTGGCGACCCGTTCACGTACACCGCCGCCGACCGCCCGTGGGTGAACGCCAACTGGCTCGGCGAGGTGCTGCTGTACGTGTTGCACTCGCTCGACTCGTCCGGCGCGGTGGCGGTGGGGGTGAAGGCCATCGCGTTCGCGGCCTCGATCGGGCTGCTGTTCCTGTTGAAGAAGCCGGGCGCGCCGCTGTGGCCGTGGGCGGCGGCGGCGGCGGCGGCGGCGGTGGCGGCCGGGTCGTTCACTCAGCTCCGCCCGCAGGTGTTCGCACTCCCCGTCATGGCCGGCATTCTGGCAGTGTTGTACACGGCCGACTGGGCGAAGGGGCACAAGTGGCGGATGCCGGCGATCCTCGGCGGACTGACGGCGGTGTGGGCGAACCTCGACTCGTTCGCGTTCCTCTCGCCGCTGATGATCGGCCTGATGCTGGCCGGCGACTGGCTCGATGCAAAGTTCCTCGGCCGCACCCCGCCGCCGGATTCGGGCGACGACCCGTTCCGCGGCTCGCCCCCGCGGTCGGCCTTGTGGCGGGCACTGCTGTTGTGCGTCGTCGGCGTGATGTTGAACCCGACGTTCGTCGGCGGTCTGGTCCGCAACCCAGTTGAAGCCGTCGCCCAACTGGTGCCGTTCGAACTCGACTTCGCCACCGCCGACGTGCTGAAGGAAGACCGCGACCTGTACCGCTACACGTACTCGGTGTTCCACCTGGGTGAACCGGCCACCATCCCGGACGCCGAACCCGGCTACCTGAGCAACCCGATCCTCGGGGCCAACCCGTCGGGCGTGTTCGCCGTCGTCCTGTGGGTGGTCGGGCTGGCCGCCGCCGGGTCCACGTTCGCCCGCGGGTTGGGCCACCGGCACGGGCGGCTGTCGCACCTGCTGGTGTGGCTGGTGCCCACCCTGCTGGCGGCCGTCTTCCACGCCCGCTTCGTGCCGTACTCGATGCTCGTGGCGGTGCCATTCATTGCCGCCCACCTGAACGGGTTCGGGCGGTGGGTGCCCGCGCTCGCCAAGCTGCCCGAGCAACTCGGGCGGGGGGTGCGGCTGGGGTGCGTGGCCGGGCGGGTGCTGTGCATGGTCGGGCTGATCGTTTTGCTGCTGGCGGCCCTGCCGGGGTGGCTGCACCCGTGGAACGGCACGGCCGCGGGCCGGCGGTACGTGGACTGGAAAATCACCCCGGACGACGGGCTGAAGCGGGCCGGCGAGACGTTCGCCCGCTGGCACGCCGACCCGGCGCGGGCGGAGGTACTGGGCCGCGTCCGCGGGCTGAACTCGCACCCGGACCTGGGCGACTACCTGGCGTACCACGCGCCGCAAGAGAAGTCGTTCGTCACCTCCCGGTACCGCCTGCACCGTGAGGAACTGCCGGCCGTGGTGCAATTGCGGCAGCGGCTGTACCTCGACTGGGAGAAGTACTACCAGGAGCACGAGACGAAGCTGGAGGAGGCGTTCCGCGCGAACCCGATCACCACCGAGGACGGGTTCGATGCGGTCAAGAAGGGGGTGGACGAGCGGGTGAAACCGCCGGTCGAGATCGGCTGGCTGGTGCCGCTGGCGGACAAGCACAACATCGGGTACGTGAGCGTCGCCCAGGCGGAGGCACCGACCCGCCTGCCGTCGCTCGACTGCGTGCGGGCCGGGTTCGGGGTGAAGCCGGAGGAGCTGCCACTGTACGGCACGCCATGGCACCTGGACGGGCGGCTGATGGTGGTCGGGCGGACGCGGTCGCTCACCCCGGAGGAACTGCGGCGGGTGAACGCGGCGGACAAGACGCCGGAGGAGAAGGCGGAGGTCGAGCGGCTGGTGGAGCAGGCTTGGCTGACCGGCCGCAACAAGGTGATGACGTGGGACGTGGCCCGCGAGGTGTTCGGCCCGCGAACGCCGCCCGACGCGCCGCCGCTGCCGGGCGAAGGCCGCCCGCCCCAACAGGGGTGGGAGATCGACATGCTCACCCTCCTCACCATCCTGCCCCGCTCGCCCGCCCGCCCGGTCGGGCTGGACGACGCCGACGCCTCCGCCGGGTACATCGACCAACTGCTCAAGCGGCGCGGCAAGATCGAAGAGCGGACGCAACTCCAGTGGCAGGTGCGGGCGGCCGGCACGATGGCCGTCTGGCGGCAGGGGTTGGAGGCGGTCGGCGGGCCGACGACGGCGGCCCTGTCGTTCGCCCAGATGAACGGGGCGACGCTCGGCCTGCTGCCCGCCCCGCCCCCGCGGCCGCCCGCCCAGCCGCTGTCCGAGCAGGACGTGGCCTTGCCCTTCCTGTCCGCCCGCTCGGCCCGCGACGGGCTGGCCGTGGACCCGAACGCGGCCGGCGGGTTCGTCTCCCTCGCCCGCGCGTTCAGTAAGCCGACCATGCCGGCCACCGACACGCCGACCGACCTGTTCCCCGTCGGCCCGCTGCCCTCGTTCGGCCCGTCCGAGGCCGAGTTGCAAGTGATGACCGCCCTGCGGCGGGCCACCGACCGCCTGCCCCCCCCCGGTTCGGAGGGCGACGAGTACACGACCGACGCCCTCCGCGCGCGGCAGGAACTGGTCCGCCAGTATCTGCAAGTGGGCATCCCCCTGCCGGTGGTGGCGTACCGGCAAGTGGGCAAGACACCGGCCGGCCAAATCCAGGTGCAGGGGTTCCAGGTGGCCACCGTGCGGGTGGGGTACGTGGACGCCGCCCGCCGCACGCTGAACGAGTTGAACCTTGTCATCGAGAAGCTGGTGCCGGCGAAGAGGGACGAGGCGGAGCAGCAGAAGGCGAGGGACAAGCTGGCCGAGGTGGCCAACGACCTGATCCCCCTGTGGCAGATGTCGATCCAACTGTGCGAGGCCGACTTCTGGCAGGAGTTCGACCGTTACCTGCCGTCACAGAGGAACCCGTCGGGGCAGGTGCCGCCCGACTGGTGGGGCAAGATCGACACGTGGCTGAAGAACGGCCGCCGCGACATGACCGGCCTGCTGGTGGAGGCCGACTACCTGAAGAAGGGCGACTGGACCGGCTGGCAGGACAAGTACGTGAAGGACCTGACCGACGGCAAGGCCGACCCGGCCGTGGTGCTGGACCGGCTGCAGCGGCTGCACCAGGTGCTCGACCGGCTGGTCGGCCGGCGGATGGGGCGGGTGCCGAAGGCGAGCGAAGACCCGGCGGCGGCGTTCTACGGGTACGTGCAGTCCGGCCTGCTCGAGACCGCCCTGAAGATGGTGGAAACGGAAGGGGGGGTGAGGGGGCCGGACGTGCGGGCGAGCTACGGCGACATGATCCGCCTGATGGTGTGGGTGGGGCGGGCCGAGGACGCCAAAGTGGAACTGGACAGGAAGTCGAAAGTGGTCGAGGAGGACGTGAAGATCTCGGCCGACGGCCGCGCCCTCGAGCAGGCCAAATTCCGCACGATCGAGTTCGACCTGGCCAAGCTGAACGGCAACTACTCCCGCGCCGACACCCTGTACGCCGAACTACTCACCACCCCGATGGGGCCGCCCCCGCCGCTCGTCCTCGGCACCCCGCTGCCCAACCCGAACACCCCCCCGCCGCTGACCTCCCTGCTGTTCGCCGACCTGTGGCGGCCGACCGCCTACGCCCCTCTGACGGAGGCCGAGTTGACCCTCCTGCCCCAACTCCTCGACCTGCGGCTGCCGGCGATGGCCGAGCAGGTGCTGCTCACCGGCGGGGGGGTGATGATGTGGGCCAACATGACCCGCGACCAGCTCCGCCGCCGCTTGTTGTATCAGGCGGTCACGCACTACCAGCGGGGGGTGTTCGCCCTGCTCGGCGGCGACCCGGCCCGTGCGCGGGAGCAGTTCGACAAGGCGGCCGACCCGCAGGGCGTCAGCGAGCACCAGACGCTCCCGCCGGACGCCTCGAAGGAGGCGAAGGAGGCGCTGCCGGTGCAGCGACTCGGCCCGACCCTGCCGCAGTTGGAATTCTCGTTCGGCAAGTTCCTGCCCAAGTACCGCGAGCTGCTGGAGAAGTACGACGCGAAGTAGCTGAGGGCGAGCGGCGGCCGTCA
>JANNQE010001315.1:0-6885 GCA_031441625.1 Planctomycetia bacterium | reverse complement strand
TAGAGTCGCTGCACAATAGCGACGTTTTTCGACGGAAGTCGTTACGGAGCATCTGGTTAAGTCTGAATAATGCCCGTGTTGTAAACCCTTTGCTACCAAGGACTTCTGCTATTGTGCAGCGACTCTATTGGTGACGCGCGGCGGCGACGCCGTGTCGATCCCGTTGGGGAGACTGCCCTCCTTATCGTCCCTCTTGGCTCGCGCCGGTCGTCTCACCCCTTCCCCGACAGGGTAACCGACCCCATGAGCCAGCACAAGCGTCGTCGGACTCCGGCCACGCGGGCGAACGCTGACCCGCCGTCACGGGCGCTACCACCCGACGTTCGCCGAGTTCCGGGCCGCTGTTCAGGACGTGTTGGACCGTGTGCCAACGACGCACGCGGCGAAGCTGGCGTCGCTCATGACGCTGAGCTTCCTGGAGTTCGACGATGTCTCATTCCTGGCCGCGTGAAGTATATGCCCGCCATACCCGACGCGACCGCCTTCTGCGCCCGGTTCGTCGAGTTCACCGACCGGCCGGTGCGGCTGCCCACCGAGGCCGAGTGGGAGTACGTCGCGCGGGCCGGCACCGTCACCGAGTTCCACTACGGCGACGAGCCGGCGTTCGACCGGATGAACTGCAACCAGAGCCGCGAGGTGCGGGAGTCGTCCGACGTGGGCAGCTACCCGCCGAACCCGAGGGGTCTGTTCGACACGCACGGGAACGTGATGGAGTGGTGCGAGGACTGGTACGACCCGGCGTTCTACGCCGGCGGCGGGGCGGTCGATCCGGTGTGCCTGGCGCCGGGGGCGGAGCCGGACATCGCGCAGCGGTGGGTCCGCGGGGGGAGCTGGCAGTACAACGCGGCCGGCTGTCGGTCGGCCCTGCGGAACTACCGCCGCCCGGACGAGGTGGAGAGCTGTCTCGGCTTCCGCGTCGTGTTCAGCGCCACCTGACGTTCGTTCGTCGCCCCGCCCCGCCGTCCTCGCTCCGCTCGGGCGGGCAACCCTCGTCCCTCCGGGGGTGGGGGAAGTGGTGAAACTGAAACGAATCCGGCCTGGTCGGGTGCCCCACACGCACGGCACATTCATTTCTCGCCTTGTTGCACTCCGTCGTCGGCCCGATTACGATTGCACCGTCGTCGTAATTCGCCGAGGTGCCTCCCGTGATTCAGCCCGACCAGCCGGACCGGACGCTCACCTCCCCGCCGAAGTCGGCCCCCCCGGCCGACGAGACGGAATGCCGGAACGAGGCGACCGACCGGAACACCGTCCCGCCGCCCGCCGGCATCGACGACTCCCCCGACGCCACCCGCACCAGCCCGGCGAACAGCACCCCCGCCCGCATCGGCCGCTACCTCATCCGCCGGCTGCTCGGCAAGGGCGGCATGGGCAGCGTGTACCTGGCCCACGACCCGGAACTCGACCGCCCGGTCGCGCTCAAGGTGCCGCAGGTGTCCGGGGCCGAAGCCGGGGAGCGGTTCCTGCGGGAAGCCCGTGCGGCGGCCGCCGTCAGCCACCCGAACCTGTGCCCGGTGTACGACGCCGGGCGGGCCGACGACGTCCACTACCTGGCGATGGCGTATGTGTCGGGGCCGACCCTCACCCAGGTGCTGCGAGAGTCCGGGTCGCTCCCGTTGCGGCGGGCGGTGGCGGTGGTCGCCGGCATCGCCCGCGGGGTGGCCGAGGCCCACCGGCACGGCATCGTCCACCGCGACCTGAAGCCGAGCAACGTGCTCATCAACGGCAAGGGCGAGCCGGTCGTCACCGACTTCGGCCTGGCGTTGCGGACCGGCGTGCCCGACCTGACCGCCGCGGCGGCCGACACCCCGGCCGACGCCCGCTTGACCCAGGCCGGGGCAATCATGGGCACCCCGGCGTACATGTCGCCCGAGCAGGCCCGCGGGGAGGTGGACAAGGTCGGACCGGCGGCCGACGTGTACGCCCTCGGGGCCATCCTGCACGAGCTGCTCACCGGCCAGCCGCCGTTCCGGGCGGACAGCATGCCGGCTCTGATTCGCAAGATCGTAAGCGAACCCCCGCCGGCCCCGTCGGCCGTGCGGGCCGGCATCCCCGCCGGGCTGGACGCGGTCGTCCGCCGGGCGCTGGCGAAGGAGCCGACCGAGCGGTTCGCCACCGCCGACGAGTTCGCCGCCGCCCTGGCGCCGTTCGCCGCGGCACCCCCGGCGCGGCGGTGGTGGCCGGTCGCGGTGGCCGTCGGGTTCATCGCCCTCGCCGCCGTCGCCGGGGTCGTCTTCTACGTCAAAACGGACAACGGGACGGTCGAGGTGCGGCTGAACGACGCGACGGCGGACGTGCAGGTGAGTGTGGACGGGGACCAAATCACCGTCACCGACGGGGAGCGGAAGACGACGCTCCGCCCCGGCGAGCACGCCCTGCTGGTGAAGGGGCCGGACTTCGAGACCGAGACCCGCGTGTTCCGGGTGAAGCGGGGCGAGAAGGCGGTGCTGGAGATCGAACTGAAGCCGAAGGAGAAGCCCGTCCCGAAGGGCGACCCACCGAAGGCCGCCCCGAAGTCCGACCCGAAGGCGACGGACCGCACCCGGCTGGCCCAACTGCTCGACCGCGGGGAGTCGCTGGTGAAGGTCGGCCGGATGATCGAACTGGACGAGGTGGCCGCCGAGGCGCTGAAGATCGACCCGGAGTCGCCGGGTGCGCTCGCCCTGCGGGCCACCTACCGGTACGACCGCGGGGAAGTGGCCGCCGCCCGCGCCGACGCCGAAGCCGCCCTCAAGCTGAACCCGGAAACGTACCAGGCGCTAATAATCCGGGCGGTGTCGGACGACAAGTCCTTTGACCTGTCGATCGCCGACCTGACGGTCGCCGCCCGCCTGCGGCCGGACAACCCCATGCCGCTCTCCAACCGGGCCCTGGCCTACCACGCGAAGCGAGAGTACCGCCAGGCGGTCGCGGACGCCACCCGGGCGATCGAACTCGGCGACGGGCGGAATTCCCCGTGGCAGACGCGGGGGGCGGCTTACGCCTACCTGGGGGACCTCGACCGCGCGGCAGCCGAATACACCCGGGCGATCGCCATCGCCCCGACCGATCCGCGGGGCTACATCCAACGGTCGGCGGTGTACGCCCGCAAGGGGGACGAGGAGAAGGCGGCGGCCGACTGGGAAACCGCCCGGAAGCTGTCCGGCAAACCCCTCCGCCTGTCCGACCGCCCGGTGTTTCCACTGCCGCCCAAACCGGCCGAGCGGAAGGCGCTGACGGCGGACGAACAGGCCGCGTTCGACAAGGCGTTCGCCGCCGCACAGAAGGCGTGGGACGGGAACCGCTTCGAGGACTGCGGCACGGCACTCGAAGGGGCGGTCGAGATCGACCCGACGTCGGCCCCGGCCCGGTCGCTCAGGGCGCGGCTGTGGGCCAAACTCGGGCGGGCGGCCGACGCCCGCCGGGAGGTGGACGAAGCCATCCGCCTCGACCCGAACGACCCCTGGGCGTACATGACCAGGGGCGTGCTCGCTGACCCGGAGAAGAACCCGGCGGCCGCCGTCGCCGACTACACCATCGCCCTGCGGATCGACCCGAAGAATCACGTCGGGTGGAGCAACCGCGGGTGGGCGTACTTCAACCGCGGGCAATACCACCAGGCGCTCGCCGACCTGGACCAGGCGATCCGGGTAAGACCGGATTTCGCCCCGGCGTACTCGAACCGCGGGGCGTGCCAGCTGTACCTGGGGCGGTACGAACAGGCCGAGGCCGACTACGGCAAGGCCATCCAGTCCGACGCCCGCAACCCGCAGTGGCTGGTCATCCGCTCGGCCGTCCGGGTGAAGCGGGGCGACCTTGCCGGTGCGGAGGCCGACCGGACGGCCGTCGTCGCCCTCGACCCACGGCTGGCCGACGCCCCAGGGTTCGTCCTGCCCGACCCGCTCCCGGAGCCGAAGCCTGATCCCGAGGTCGGAGGCGGCCCGAAGGCCGACGCGGGGGGGGCGAACCGCACCCGCCTGGCCGGGCTACTCGCCCGCGGCCGGCAGATGATCGACGACGCCAACCAAGCGGACCTCGCCGCGGTAGCCCGCGAGGCCCTCGCCATCGACCCGGAGTCGCCGGGGGCGCTGGCCATCCGGGCCACCCTTCATCTCATCAACGGTCGGGCGCAGTCTGCCCTCTCCGACGCCGAGGCGGCCCTCAAGCTCAACCCGGAGACGTTCCAGGCCATTGTCATCCGCGGCACGCTCAGCGGAACGTCCGGCAAGTTCGATGAGGCGATCGCCGACTTCACCGCCGCCATCCGCCTCCGCCCGGACCACCCCGGGGCGTACGCCCTCCGCTCCCAGGGGTACCTGGAGAAGAAGGAGTACCGGCAGGTGGTGGCCGACGCCACCCGCGCGATCGAACTGGGGCACAAGTTGCCCGACCCGTTCATCAACCGGGCATCGGCCTACGCCTTCCTGGGCGAGTACGCGAAAGCGGTCGCCGACTACGACGCGGCCATCAAGCTGGTGCCGAACCCGAACTACTACATCCAGCGGTCGGCGGTGCACGCCAAGGCGGGGGACGCACCGAAGGCCGAGGCCGACTGGGCGGAGGCGAAGACGCTGGTGCCCGGCCTGCCGGACAAGGCGCGGCTGGTGCTGCCCGATGCGACGAAGCCGGTCGAGCGGAAAAAGCTCACCGCGGAAGAAGCCGCGACGGTCGAGATGACACTCACCAAGGCCGAGGCGGCGCTCAAGCAGAGCCAGTGGACCGCATGCCGGGATGCAACCGACACGGTGCTCAAGATCGATCCGACCTCGGCCAAGGCACACTCGCTCAGGGGCAGGGCGTTCAACGCGCTGGCCCAGTTCAAGGAGGCCGAGGCCGCCGCGAACGACACCATCCGCCTCGACCCGGACGACGCCTGGGCGTACGCGATCCGCGGCGCGGCGAAGGCGCAGACGAACCCCAAGGAGGTCGCCGCGGCCGTCGCCGACGACACCATCGCCCTCCGCATCGACCCGACCAATTCCTCGTTTTGGAACAACCGTTCCTATGCCTACACCCGCCAGGGGATGCACCACCAGGCGCTGGCCGACATCACCGAGTGCCTGCGACTGAGGCCGAACTTCCCCATCGCCTATCCGAACCGAGGGTCCGCTTATTTGCACCTCGGGGAGTACCAGAAGGCGCTGGCCGACTACAGGACGGTGGCCAACTCGCAGCCGAAGAGCGCCCGGTGGCGGGTGCTGTGTGCCGCCATCTGCGCCCGCCTCGGCGACAAGGACGGGGAAGCCAAGGAGCGGGCGCTGGCCGTTGCCATCGACCCGAAGGCGGTAGACGGGCCGTATCTCGACCTGCCGGTGCCGCTCCCGCCGGTGAAACTGGACCCGACCGAGGGCGAGCCGAAATGACCCGCCCGCCCCTACCCTGATGGCATCGCCGTCTCACGGGGTGCGGGCATGACGAGGGGGTACGTCGTTCGGCTGCTGGTGTGGGCCGCGCTGGTGGTGGGCATCGCCGCGGCCGGCATCGCCTGGGCCACCCGCACCGAGGCGGTCACGCCGGCACCACGAACGCCCACCACCGTCACCGCCGAAGCCGACCCGTTCCCCGCCGTCACCACATTCGTCACCCGCCCGCTGCGGTGGGTCCGCGACGGGTTCGTCTTCCTGCTCGAAGTGCTGTTCCTCGTCGGCGTCACCCGCGGGTGGATCGGCCGCGGCATCGGCATCCACGACCTGATCCACGCCGAGCGGCCGGGGGTGCGGTTCGTCAACGGCCTGCTGCTGGGCATGGCGGCGGGTAACTGCCTGTTCGTGCTGTACGCGGTGAACCAGGAGGGCGTGCCGTGGACCGTGAGCGAGTGGCCGACGCTGCTGCCGGTGGACGCCGCGACCGGCGGGCCGGGCGAGGCCGTGCCGCTTCACCTGTCGGGCAACTTCCAGCTGGTGGCCTGGGTGCCGGTGCTGCTGCTGATGGGCGTGAGCAAACCCGGTCAACCGGCGGAAGCCTACCGGCACTCGTCACCCGTGCCGGCCGTCGCGCCGAGGAGAAGTTCGTCGAGTTCTTCACCGCCGGCATCCGCAACAAGAACACCCGGCTGTCCTACCTGCACGCGGTGCGGCAGTTCTTCGCCTGGTTCGAGGACCGCGGGCTTCGTCTGCACGACATCCGGCCGGTCCATGTCGCCGCGTACGTCGAGATGCTCGGGCAAGAACGATCCGCCCCGACCGTGAAGCAACACCTCGCCGCCGTCCGCATGTTGTTCGACCACCTGGTAGTCGGCCAGGTGCTGGAGATGAACCCGGCCACCGCCGTCCGCGGGCCGAGCCACTCGGTCAAACGAGGCAAGACACCGGTTCTCGACGAGGACGAGGCCCGCCACCTGCTCGATTCGATCGACACCACGACCGTGATCGGCCTTCGCGACCGGGCGATCATCGGCCTGATGATCTACACGTTCGGCCGTGTCGGGGCAGTGGTGGCGATGAACGGGGAGGACTACTACCCGCAGGGCAAGCGGTGGTGGGTGCGGCTGCACGGGAAGGGTGGCAAGCGGCACGAGGTCCCGTGCCACCACCGGCTGGAAGAGTTCCTCGACGCTTACCTCGTGGTCGCGGGTGGAGCGACGAAGAAGCTGCCGCTGTTCCGAACCGCCTTCGGCCGGATGGGCAAACTGACCGATGCCCGGCTGGCTCGCGCGGACGTATACCGCATGGTGAAACGGCGGGCGGAGGATGCCGGTCTCTCGACGGCGATCGGCTGTCACACGTTCCGGGCGACCGGGATTACCAACGACCTGGTGAACGGCGGCTGGTGATCAACACGAGATCGGGGCTCTTCCGGAATGCCATTCAGTTAGCGCGCAAGTGCTTGCTGACGTATCTCTTCACGCAAGACGCGGCGGGGACGGATCATGTAGGGGAAGTTCTTGGGCCGTCTTTTCTTGCACCG
>JANNQE010001314.1:0-1855 GCA_031441625.1 Planctomycetia bacterium | reverse complement strand
GTGGGTGGGGTTTTTTCACCCCCCGCCCCCGCGGGGCCGCGGCTCGGACACCTTACCGCCCGCCGAACAGTCGCACCTTGCCGAGCAGCCGCTCGACCGTCGCCCGTTCGCCCTCCGGCATTTTGTCCAGGCTGGCGTACTCCTTGCTCTCCCGCCCCTCCTTCACCACGATCTTCGTCGGCGTCAGCTTGCCCTTTTCAACTGTGCCGGTGACCGTGTAGCCCACGTCACCGACCGTCGCTTGTAGCGTGGCTTCGTCGTTGTTCACCTGAATCTGCACCTGCTCATTCCCGCCGCCGCCGAAGACCCCCCCGCCACCACCGCGAACGCCACCAAACCCGCCGCGGTCGAACCCGCCCCGGCCGGGTTGCCGCACCTCGGGCAGTTCGATCCCCTTGACCGTCTCCTTCTTGCCCTTCCGCAGCACCTCCGCGTCGAGCTTCTCGCCGGCGTTCAGCTTGCCCACCATCGCGGTGAAGGATTCCGGGTCGGTCGGCACGTCCTTGCCGGCCAGCTTCAGCAGCACGTCGTTCTTCTTCAGCCCGGCCTTCTCGGCGGCGCTGCCGGCGGTCACGTCGGCGATCACGACGCCGCTGTCTTTGGGCAGGTCGAGCTGTTCGGCCAGGACCGCCGACACCTTCTCGACCTTCACCCCCAGCCGCGGCTGGGCGGCGTTCCGTCCGCCCGGCGCGAACGGGTCGAACGGGTCCGCCCGGCCGAACACGTCCGGCCCGTCCAGTCGCCGCACGTCCTCCATCAGCCGCCTCTGCATGTCCCGCTGCATCTCGACCAGCCGCCGCATGGCGTCGGCGTTCGGATCGCGGTTGGGCCGCTCGAAGTCGTCCGGCCTGCGGCGGGGGGCTTCCACGTCCTTGCGGCCCTCGTCCGCCTTCTTGAGCGGCTCCTCCATCGCCTTCTTGTACTCGTCGCGGGTCTTCTCCAGTTGCTCTTTGGCCTCGGCGTCGCCGGCCTTCTTGATCCGCTCGTCGAAGTCTTTCATCTGCTGGTCGTACTGCTTCCGCAGGTCGCTCTCTCCCGGCGGGGCCGGCACGCCGCGGGCACCACCGCGGATGACATCCGCCGGCGGTTGCAGGCGGAGTCCGCGGGCGTCCGGCCGCACCTCGAACACGTCCACCACCTCCGGCAGCTTCATCATCTGCTGAATGGTGCCGGCGAGCGCCCCGTCCTTCTCCAACTTCCGGAGCAACTCCAGCATCGTCGCGTTGTCCAGTTGCCCTTTCCCTTGCAGTGCCTCCATCAACTGTTGCAGTTGTTTCGCCGTCACGTCCGCGTCCTTCTTCTCGTCGGCCGGCTGCGGCCGGACGATCTCGACCACTTTCGGCGGCGGCGGGACTTCCTTCTTCGGCTCGTCGGCGAACCCGAGGCCGGACAGGCCGACGGCGGCCACGGCGACGAACCCGCGGGCGGTGGTCTTCACGTTCGGCAGCATGTGTCCCCTCCGGAACAGGATTGTCCGCTCCCTCGCGGTCGCGGCTCGTGACGATGGCTACTGACGTTCAGGTGCGCAATGCGAGTGGGGCGCGGGCACCGCCGACCGCCCCAACGGGGCGGGTTCTGTCAGCCCAGGTCGGAGCGAGCCGCAGGCGAGTGGAGGCCTGGGTCAGGGCGTCCCCGACCACCCCCGCCCTGAAGGGGCGGATTCCGTGTGAACCCGCCCCTTCAGGGCGGATGCCCTTCTCGCGAGCGTTCCCAGGCCTCCGCTCGCCTGCGGCTCACTCCGACCTGGGCTGACGGAACCCGCCCCGTTGGGGCGGTCGGGGTTGCCACACTCCCGCGGGGTGGGGTGGGCAGTTCGTCCACGTGCGACCTCGGCCGAGACATCGGGACTGCCACC
>JANNQE010001313.1:0-2105 GCA_031441625.1 Planctomycetia bacterium | reverse complement strand
TCGACGATCCGTCCGATACCGGCACAGGTCACCTGGAATGTGTGGTGCTCGGGCCGTACCCGGGATTCTCGGGATGACGGCTCTCGTGTTGGGTGGGTCGATCTCGCCGAGAGCGACACCAGAACCCGCCCTCGACGAGGGCGGACCACCCTACAATTCCCCACATGGACGACCTCGACCGGCGGGAAGCGTTCCTGCTCGCCATCTTCACCAATCCCGACGACGACCTGCCGCGGCTGGTGTTCGCCGACTGGCTGGACGAGAACGGCGAGGGTGAGTCCGCGCACCGCATGCGCGTCGAGTGCGAGCGGAAGCACGAGATCCCCGCCGCCGTGCTCCCCCTCCGCGGCTTCCACCACGACGCCCGCATCACCTGCCCGGCCGACCTGCTCGCCGACCCGGACGAGTTCCGGCGGGTGGCCCTCCTCGAACACCCGGAGTGGTACGGCGGCACCGAGCTGAAGGTGAAGGGCGGGCTGATCGCCAGTTCCAAGCCGGTCAACACCATCCTGCACAGCCCGATCACACAGCGGGTGACGCGGCTCGACCTGAGCGGGGCGGTGATTCACTGGGGCACTATCACCGAATACGACCCAGACGCTGAGGACGACGGCTCCCCGCGGAGCGGTTTCGAGTACGGCCCGACTGTCACCCTGCAAGCCGTCGAAGCGCTGGTGGGCGCCCGCGAGTGCCGGCGGTTCACCCACCTGGACTTGCGGAACAACGACCTGGACAACGACGCCGCCCGCGCCGTCGTGCGGAGCAACTACCTGACCCGGCTGGTGAACCTGCAACTGTTCGACGGCAACCAACTCCGCGGGCGGACGTGGGCGCAGCTCCAGGAAAAATTCGGCGAGGCGGTGCTGTCGTAGAGGCGAGCGGGGGATGTCAGTCCCCTGGTTCGTCGCAACCACCAGCCCGCTCACGTGGGCCGCTCGCCAAGACCACCAGAAATGCACGCCGCCTTCCTCGCCGCCATCGCCGACCGCCCCGACGACGACCTGCCGCGGCTCGTCTACGCCGACTGGCTGGACGAGAACGGGCAGCCGGAGCGGGCCGAGTTCATCCGCACCCAAATTGAACTGACGAACCTGCCGGCCGCCGACCCGCGACGGGAAGTGTTGAAGGCCCGCGAGCGGGTCCTCCTCCGGGACCACCGGGAGCGGTGGGGGCTGGACGCCTTCCGCGGGCAGAGCCAGGTGTTCCGCCGCGGGTTCGTGGAAGAGGTGAACGTGTCGGCGGAGTGGCTGATCGCCCACCCCGACTCGCTCCTCGCCCCCGGCCTGGTGCGGCACCTGCGGGCGGTCGGGGCCACCCAGTTCACCGACCGCCTGGCCCGCGTGCCGGGGCTGGCCCGGTTGCACACCCTGGACCTGACCAACACGACGTTCGGGACGCCCGCGCAGGTGCGAAACTTCTTCGCCACCGCCCGCCTGGATCGGTTGCGCGAACTGGTGCTGCGGAACAGCAACTTCTGGGAAGGGGACGAACTGCACGCGCTGGCCGACACGCCCGTCGCCAGTCGGTTGCGGGCACTCGACCTGTCGGGCAACCGCGTCGGTGATGCCGGCGTGCGGGTGCTGGCCACACGCCCGGAGTTCGGCGGGCTGGAGTCGCTCACCTTCCGGGCGGACGAGTTGGAACGGCACTCCTGTGTCACCGCCGGCGGGGCAGAGGCGCTTGCGGAGTCCACCACCCTCACCCGGTTGCGGTCACTGGATTTGGGCGACCACTACCTCGGCGACGCCGGGCTGCGGGCGCTGGTGAACTCGGCGAACGCGGCCGGGCTGGAGCGGCTGGGGGTGGAGTACAACGAGATCGGCGCGGACGGCGATGATGCGATCCTGGCGGTGGTGGAATCGACGCGGCTGGGCAGCTTGAAGGAACTGCGGTTCGGCGGGAACCGGCTCGACCCACTCGGGGCGGAACTTCTGGCACGTTGGCCGCACCTGGATCGCATGACGCTGGTGGATTTGCAAGAGTCGCCGCTCTCGCCGGTGGTTCGGGCGATCCTGGCCGGGTCGCCGTGGGCGGATCGGTTCGTGATTGAGGCCACCTTGTAGGGTGGGTCCAGCGACGGCATCCGTCGCACCGACCCACGCGGT
>JANNQE010001312.1:0-2606 GCA_031441625.1 Planctomycetia bacterium | reverse complement strand
CCCGCCGACCGGGTTGCTTTTAGCTTAATGTCGCGGTTCGCCCCGCGAACGGGCGCGTGGGCCTTCGGGGTAAACCCCGCACGTGTTGGGCTCCCGTTCGCGGACAAACCGGCGACTTTCCCGACCCGCCCGAAGCGTGTGCCGCCCGGCAGGCGGCACCTACTTCTCTGCCTTCGCGCTCGTCCGCAGCTCGACACCGCTCAGTTGCAACCCGAGGCGGTGCGTTTGCCCGGTGGTGGACAGTCGCAGCACCACGGGGGTCCAGCCGGGTTGCAGCTCGGCGGTGAACTTCTCCGGCGTCTCGAACCGCTCCAACTTCGGCACCGCCCGCTCGAACGCCACCTTCCCGCCGACCGTCACCCGCACCGCGTCGTCGGCCAGCAGCGTGCCCGTAATCGTCTGCGACTTCGCCGAGTACACGTAAGCCACCACCACCGCGCCGGACGGCTCGGGCGGAAGCAGCGGCTTCAGCACGAACAACCCGCTCGGGTCGGCGGTCAGCGGCAGCCACTTGCCCTCGACGAGCGGCTTGCTCTCCGCCGGGTGGGTGGCCTTCAAGTCCTTCGGCAGGCCGAGTTGAATGGTCGCGTCCACCACCAGCCCGCGGAGCGACTCCTGCTCGCCGCGGCTCTTGAGGAAGGCCATCAGGTCGATGAACTGGTCGTAGCTCAGTTGCGACACCACGTTGTCGGGCATGAGCGAGTGCTTGGACGCGGTCAGCTTGTCCAGGTCTTTGCGGGCGATCCGCACGTCGCGGCCGGTCGCCTCGCGGATGACCACCTCGTCCTTCGTGTCCACCACCTTCAGCCCGACCACGTTCTGCCCGTCGAGGGTGTCGGCGGTGTACGTCTGGTACCCCTCCTTGATCTCCTTGCTCGGGGTGATGATCGTCTCGAACAACTTCTCCACGCTCATCGTGTCCCACACGCGGGTGAGGTCGGGGCCGATCTGCCCGCCCACGCCTTCCATCTTGTGGCAAGTGGCACACGCCAGAAGCGCGGTGTTCAGGTAGACCGCCCGCCCCTTCTTCGGGTCGCCGTCTTTCAGCACTTTGGTCCGCATCTTCTCCACCTGATCGGGGGCCATCGACAGCAGCAGCCCGCCCCGCATCACCTCGGCGTTCAGCTTGGCGATGTCGCCGTCGGCCGGGAACTTCCGCAGCACGTCGGACACCCGCGGGAACAGGTCGCGGGGCAGCTTCTTCGCCAGGAACCGCTCGCCCACCAGCTTCGCGCCTTCTTTCGTGGTGCCGAGTACGGCGATGGACTCGGCAATCAGCGCCGGGTCGGGCTGGTCGAGGAACTTCTCGGCGAACGTACGGGCGGCGGCGGCGTCGAGGCCGGCCAGCGCTCGCACCGCCTCCACCTTCACGCTCGCCGACTCCTTCGGGTCGGCCAATAGCTCCTTCATCGCGGTGGTGAACTCCGGCCCGCCGAGCGCCCGCCCGGCCTTGATCGCCGCCGCCCGCTCGGGCACGCTCCGCTTCGCGTCGGCGATGGCCGCCCGCACCTTGCCCGCGGCGGTGAGCAGCTTGCCCTTCTCGATGGCCGCGAGCACGCCGACCCGCAAGTCTTCTTCGGGCGAATCGAGCAGCCCGAGGACGAACTCGCCGCCCGGCCCGCCGCCGATGCGGTTGCTCGCCGCCAGCACGTCCAGCCCGGCCTTCTTCACCTCGCTCGGTTCGCCCTTCTGCGTGTTCAACCACAGCGCCAGCGGGTCGAGCGAGAGCGGCGGGTCGAACTGGTAGTTCAGGTGCGACCGCACGAGCGCGACTTTCTCCTCGGCCTTCAGGTGCGGGCTGCCGAGCAGTTGCGGGAGGGCGTCGAACGCCGGCTTCGTCCGCAGGCCGGTGAACGCCTCGGCCGCCCGCCGCAGGTCGTTGTCGTCGCCCGATTGGGCCACGCTCAGCAGGGTGTCGATGCCCTTCTTGCCAAGCCGTTCAAGTGCTCGCAGGTAGGCATCTGCCAGGAACGCATCCTTGCCGTCGTCGGCTTTCCACGCGATGACGAGCGCGTCCGGCGCGCTGCTCGCCCCCAGCCGGCCGACGGCCAGCGCCGCCGCCCGCCGCACCACCGGCGAGTCGTCCGACAGCCGCTTGGCCAGCGCCTCGCTCGCCGCGAAGTCGTCGGCGGTGGCGTTTCGGGCGAGCGCGTCACAGGCCATGCGACGGATGTCCTCGTCCTTGTCGGCAAGCAGCACGAGCATCATGCTGCGGGCGTCGGCGTCCCACAGTTGTTGCAGCCCGCCGACGGCCAGCAACCGCCCCGGCAGCGCCGCCTTCTCGTCCGCCGACAGCTTGGCGAACAGCCCGCGCACCGCTTCAGCTTGAGTCGCCCCGCGGCGGACCAACTCGATCTGCGCCAACCGGCGGGTACTGGCGTCGGCGCTCGTCATCCCGGCCGCCAGGTCTTCCAGCGTGGCGGTCGGCCCCGCCTTCTTCGCCCACGTGTCCATGCCTCGCAGCGGGATCGCCGGATCGCGCTCCCACCCGTTCCACACTAGCCGGTAGATGCGGCCGTGCGCGCCGTCGCCCCACAGTTTGCCCGCCCCGCCGCTGTCGGTGCGCCAGTCGCACACGTAGATCGCGCCGTCCGGCCCCGTCACCA
>JANNQE010001311.1:0-1933 GCA_031441625.1 Planctomycetia bacterium | reverse complement strand
CGAAGCTGTTTCAGGTTGCTCAGGCTGCTGTACCAGCCGTCGAACAGCACGCACTCGGGGGCGAATCCCCGCGCCTTCGCCACCCGGAGCAAGTCCCCGAAGTGGTCGTTCTACGTCTTCTGGTCGTTCGGCTTGTCGTACAGCCGGTCGTCACACGGGAGGTGGCGGTCGCCGTCGGTCCAGAGGAGGGTGAGCCGATCAATGCCCTTAACCACCCGGTGGTGCTTGCCCGACCACATGTGGTGGACCAGGGCCATCTTCCGGGCGTACGGCGTGTCGAGCACACGGTCGTCCAGAACCAGCACCCCGGTCGTGCGACGGACGTCCGGTTGCACCTCGCCCCAAAGGGCCTCGCTGTCGGGTTCGAGTCGGTGCAACAGGCGGGTGGAGCGTCGTGTGCGGCCGGGTCCGCCGTGGCGGGCTGGGTGCGTTGGGCTTCGGTGGCAGTCGCCTGGAGTGGCGAGGCGATCAAGAAGTCGATGAACTGGGCGTCGGTGACTTTGGGCTGGCTCATGCGGGCGACTATCGACACCCTGCGGGACTTCGGTAAGCCGACTCCACACACCACTGCGTAACTCCTAACAGTTGTGTAAAAGAGTCTAATACATCGTCGACGCATGGTGCGATGTCAAGGGGCGTAGGCGACACGGCAGCGCGCGTCGGGTCTCCCCACTCGTTCCGCTGACGCGGTCGGAGTTCGACACGAACCGCCCGCCGAATTCACTGCCCCGTCCGCCGCCGCCTATAACACCACCCGCGGCCGATTCCGGCCGCCGGAGGGCACGTCATGCGTACCTTGCTCGCGCTCGGGCTGGCGTTCGGGCTGATCGGGTTCGTGGCGGCGGCGGACGAGAAGAAGCCCGACGAGAAGAAGCCCGACGACAAGAAGGCCGACGACAAGAAGGCGGACGTGAAGAAGGGCGACCCGACCGGCAAGTGGACGTGGGAGGTGGACCGGAACGGGCAGAAGACGATGATGAGCCTGACCCTGAAGCTGGAGGGCGACAAGCTGACCGGCGAGATGCCCGGCCGGGGCGCCAACGCCACCGCGACCAAGATCGAAGACGGGAAGTTCAAGGACGGCGAGATCAGCTTCACCACCACCCGCATGATGGGCGACAACAAGATCGTCACCAAGTACACCGGCAAGGTGGACGGCGACACGCTCAAGATGACGGCCGAGACCGACCGCAACGGGACGGCGCAGAAGCGGGAGATCGAAGCGAAGAAGGAGAAGGCCGAAGAGAAGAAGCCGGAAGAGAAGAAGGACAAGTAAGGTCGAACCGGGTTCGGCGGACACATCCGCCGCACCACCTCACTCGAACAGCACTTCCACCACCTTGCCGTCGCGGACGACCACCACCGCCTCCCGGTCGAGCATCTTCGGATCAGTTGCGTACGTGCGGCCGACGTACCGCCACCGCGAGTCCTGCGGCCCCTCGTCGATGCGATCCGGATTCCCGACCGCGTCTCGCACTTCGGCTTCGGTCTTTCCCGCCACCTGTGAGCGGAACTCTTCCCGCGACACTTGGTTCCCCGCCAAGTCTCGCCACCGCTCAAGGCGTTGGACCTTGGCATTCAAGGCGTCCCGCCTCACCTCCGTCTGTTCCCGCTCGGCCATCATCATTTGCTGCTCGACCAACACCTCCTGCCGGGCCACGTTCTGCTTGTAGATCACGAACGCCAGCGTGGACACACCCGTGCACACGATGACGCCCAACCCCACCCCGCCGAGGACAAGGATGAGCCAGAGCGGAAAGCCGCCCTTGGCCGGCGGCGACGGTTCGTAATCGTCGTACTCGCGGTCTCGCCTGGGCATGACGCACCTCCGATGGTACGAGCCGCGGCCCCGCGGGGGCGGGAAACAACCCCCCCCCCCCGGCGCGGCGCGGGTACGAATTAGTTGTGCGCGAGATTTTGGGGGCCCCACCCC
>JANNQE010001310.1:0-4205 GCA_031441625.1 Planctomycetia bacterium | reverse complement strand
GCCAATAGCCCAGGGTGCAAACCCTGGGTCAACTCCCGAGGTGCCTCATGCGCCGCATCACCCTCGCCGTCGTCCTGGCGGTCGCCGCCCCGCTGCTCGCCGACGGCCCCGGCGACAACAACCCCGAGAAGGTGAACCCCGTCCCGCCGAAGGCCGCCCCGCTCGCCGACGACGTGAAGAAGGAACTGTCCGCCGGGCTGAAGGAACTTCAACAGGCGGTCGCCGATGCCGAAGCTGCCGTGAAGGGCAAGCCGGAGTTGCTGGCCTTGCTGCCCGACGTGCAGATCTACGAGAAGGCGGTGCGGTACGGGCTGGAGCACGAGGAGATCTTCGTCCTCACCGACCCCAAAGACCCGAAAAAGGTCACCCGCAACGACGTGGCGGTCTACAAGGCCACCATCAAGAACGGCCTCGACCGGGCGAAGCAACTGGCCGCGGGCAAGCCGACCTGGACCACGCAAACCGGCCCCGTCCTCCGCGGGTACAGGAGCAAGATCGACGGCACCGCACAACCCTACTGGCTGATCGTGCCGGCCGATTACAAGTTCGACGGCAAGGACAAGCACCGGCTCGACTTCTGGTGGCACGGGCGGTTCGAGAACGTGATGGAAGCGAACTTCATGGCGAACTCGTTGGGCAGCGGGGGCGGCATCATCCCCGCTCCGGGGGCGTTCATCCTGCACCCCTACGGCCGGTTCAGCAATGCCAACAAGTTCGCCGGTGAGGTGGACTCGTTCGAGTGCCTCGACCACGCCCGCAAGCACTACCGCATCGACGACAACAAGCTGGTGGCCCGCGGGTTCAGCATGGGCGGGGCCGCCTGTTGGCAGTACGCCACGCACTTCCCGACCCTATGGGTGGCCGCCGCCCCGGGCGCAGGGTTCGCCGAGACGAAAGAGTTCCTCAACTTCTTCCAGAACGAGAAGGTGAAGCCGGAGTGGTGGGAAGAGAAGCTGTGGCGGATGTACGACGCCACCGAGTACGCCGGCAACCTGTTCAACCTGCCGACCGTGGCGTATAGCGGCGAGAACGACAAGCAGAAGCAGGCCGCCGACATCATGGTGAAGTACGCGAAGGCGGCGGGCGTCGAGTTCCCGCACATCATCGGCAAAGGAGCCGGGCACAACTACACGCCGGAAGCGAAGAAAGAGCTGAACGAGAAGATCGACGCGATCTTGGCGAAGGGTAAGCCGGCGCTGCCGGGGGAGATCAAGTTCACCACCTACACCACCCGGTACAACCGCTGCGGGTGGGTGACGGTGGAGGGGTTGGAGAAGCACTGGGAGAAGGGGGCGGTGACGGGCACTCTGAAGGACGGGACGATCGACGCGAAGACGAGCGGCGTGACCGCGCTGGCCTTCCCGGTGCGCGAGCTGATCCCGTACGGGGTGAAGAAGGTGGTGGTGGACGGGGCGACGATGTGGGAGGCGGGGCCGAAACCGGAGGCGAGCGCGATCAACCTCCTGAGCCTGAGCAAGCAGAACGGCAAGTGGGTCGGCGCGTCGAAGGTGCCGAACCCCGCCCCGCAACTCGCCAAAGCGCCCGGCTTGCAAGGCCCCATCGACGACGCCTTCATGGACTCGTTCCTGATGGTGCGGCCGACGGGCAAGCCGCTGAACGACAAGATCGGGGCGTGGACGGACGCGGAGATGAAGCACGCCGTGAAGCACTGGCGGCAGCAGTTCCGCGGGGACGCGCCGATCAAGGACGACAAGGACATCACCGACGACGACATCAAGAACAGCAACTTGATCCTGTGGGGCGACGCCCAGAGCAACGCCATCCTCGGCAAGATCGCCGACAAGCTGCCACTGAAGGAGTTCGGCGACACCACCGTGACGGCCTGCATCTACCCGAACCCGCTCAACCCGACGAAGTACGTGGTGCTCAACTCCGGCTTCACGTTCCGCGAGTACGACTACCTGAACAACGCCCGGCAGGTGTCGAAGCTGCCCGACTACGCGATCATCGACATCACCACCCCGCCGAACAGCCGCTTCCCTGGCAAGGTGGTGCGGGCCGGCTTCTTCGACGAGCAGTGGAAGCTGCAAAAGGGCGACGGCAAATAATGGAACCGGGAACGCAGTGACCGGGTGAGGTCGGGAACCGCACCCGGTCACTGCGTTCCCGGTTCCAGCCACCCGGTTCTACTTCTTCTCCGCGCCGCCGGCGGGCACCACCGGCGGCAGGGCCGGTTGCGCCACCGGGGCCACACCACCACCGCCCGGCACGGGCAACACCGGCTTCTCCGGCCGGAAGGTGGCCATGTCGTGCCGGCGGACGACCACGCCCGCCCCGCCCGGCCCGGCACCCATCGTGTACACGCCGAACTTGCCGGTGCTCGTCTCGGCCACGTACAGCGCGCTCTGCCCGGCGCTCACCCACCCGGTCGTCATCAGGAAGTGGACGTCCGCCTTCGGTGCCAGTTCGAACTCACTCACCAGGTCCACCTCGGCCCAGCCGACGATCTTCCCTTGGGCTTTGTCGATGACCGTGGCGAGCAGCTTGCCGCTCTTGTAGTCGAGCAGCCACACGCCGTCGGACGGCACCTTCGGGTTGATGCTCACCGCCCCGGTGGCCATCACGTAGTCGTCGTAGCGGTCGTTGCCGGCGGCGACGGCCGGCTTGGGTTGCCCCACCGCCAGCACCGCCACCACCGCGCCGACGCCCACCCCCAGGCCGGCCGCCACCCCGCACAGCACCCCCGTGGCCTTGCCCATGACCTGCCCTCCGAGTCGGTTGAGTTCGAGAAGAGCCGGGGACGATAGCGACCGCGACGGGCGTGTCCAGGCGAAGTGGCGGCGGCGATTTCGGCCTCCTACCGCCGGGCCGTGCCCGCGGGTACACTGACCCAGACCAGGAGCCGCCGCCATGACCCGCGTGACCCTCGACGCCGCCACCCTCGCCAAGCTCACTGAGCAGTCCGCCCTGTTCGACGAGAACGGCCGCATGGTGGGGGCGTTCCTGACGCCGGAGGAGTATTTTCAGTTCGTGTGTGCGGAGGCCCAGCGCGACTTCGACACCACCACGACCGAGCAGTGTCGCAAGGAGGTGGCCGAGCAAGGGGCCGTGCCCGCCGAGGAGGTGATGCGGATCCTGCGCGCGGACTTGCAGGCGTGGAGGGAGCGGAAATGACCTACGACGTGTACTGGCGAAAGAGGTCGCTCCTCCTCCTCCGGTTGGTGCAGTTCTTGGCGGCCGAGAAGGGCGGGGACGAAGAAGCCGTCCTCCGTGCGGCGGACGAGATCAACCGGCTGTTGGCCGAGTCCCCGGAGCAACAGCGCGAGTCCCGCGACGGGAACGAGCGGGTGCTGATCGTCAACCCGCTCACCGTCGTGTACGAAGTCTTCCCAGAGCAGAACACGGTCGTCATCTATCGCTTGGTTCACCACGCCTACCGTGCCGGGAACGGTTGACCCTTCGGTGTCTGAGAACTCACGGGCCGTTCTCGACACCCCTTCACCCCGCCCGCTGTGAGTGCGCCCCATGACACCCGCTCCCCGTCTCATCCCCACCCGCCGCGGGTTCCTCGCCGCCGCCGGCGCGAGCGTGTTCGCCGTGCCCGGTCTGCTCGCCGCCGACCCGACCAAGACGCCGGCCCAGACGGAAGGCCCGTTCTACCCCGACAAGCTGCCCCTCGACACGGACAACGACCTGCTCATCCTGAACGACGGCAGCACCCTCGCCGTCGGCGACATCACCCACCTGACCGGCAAGGTGCTGGACGCCAAGGGCAACCCGCTGAGCGGGGCGGTGGTGGAGATCTGGCAGTGCGACGGGAACGGCGTGTACCTGCACACCCGCGACAGCGGCGGGAAGCAGAAGCAGCAGGACAAGAACTTCCAGGGGTTCGGGCGGTTCACCACCGACAAGAGCGGGGCGTACTACTTCCGCACCATCAAGCCGGTGCCGTACCCCGGCCGCACCCCGCACATCCACTTCAAGGTGAAGAAGGACCGCAAGGAACTGCTCGTCACGCAACTGTACATCGCCGGCGAGAAGGCGAACGAGAAGGACGGCCCCTACATGGGGGTGAAGGACAAGAAGGAGCGGGAGTCGATCACCGTCGAGTTCGCGGCCATCAAGGGGTCGAAGACGGGCGAACTGGCGGCCAGCTTCGACATCGTGCTCGGGTTCACCCCGAAGGTGGACTAACTCGTAGCCGCGCGCCGCAGGCGAGCGCGTCGCGGTTGGACGCGCTCGCC
>JANNQE010001309.1:0-4283 GCA_031441625.1 Planctomycetia bacterium | reverse complement strand
CGGGTCCGAAAAGACCGCTCGCGGAGCGAGCAGACCACTAAGGTCACTTCTTGTCCTTCGGCTTCTCTTCCTTCGGCTTCGTCGGCGGGGTCGCCGGCGGTTTCGGCGGATCCACCTTCGGCTTCGGCGGGTCGGCCTTCGGGGGATCCTTCGGTTTCGGCGGGTCCACCGGCTTCGGGGCCGGGGCCGGCGGGGTGGCCGGCGGTTTGGGTGGGTCCACCTTCGGCTTGGGGGCCGGCGGCGGAATCACCGGGGGCGTAGCTGGCGGCTTCGGCGGATCGACTTTCGGCGGGGTGGCCGGCGGTTTCGGCGGGTCCACCGGCTTGGGGGCCGGCGGATCAACCTTCGGCGGATCCTTCGGTTTCGGCGGATCCACCGGTTTCGGCGGGGTCACTGGCGGCTTGGGAGGGTCCACCTTCGGAGGATCCTTGGGCTTGGGCGGATCGACCGGCTTCGGGGCCGGCGGGTCAGCCTTCGGCGGGTCCTTCGGTTTCGGCGGATCCACCGGTTTCGGCGGGGTCACCGGCGGCTTGGGCGGGTCCACGGGTTTCGGGTCGGGCTTCGGCGGATCCACCGGCTTCGGCGGGTCCTTCGGCTTCGGATCACCAGGCTTGGGCGGATCGACCGGCTTGACCGGGTCGGTCGGCTTCACTGGCGGTTTCACCGGGTCGGTCGGTTTGACCGGCGGCTTCGGGTCGGTCGGTTTCGGCGGATCGACCGGCTTAGGCGGGGTCGCCGGCGGCTTGGTGGGGTCGACCGGCTTCACCGGGTCGGTCGGCTTGGGAGTCTCCAACTTCCGCGGCTGTACCGACCCGGTCTTCGGGTCGATGACCGGCGGGGCCACCGGTTTCACCGCCGGCTTGGCCGTCGGAACCGGGTCGGTCTTCGGGTCGGGCTTCTTGGCGGCGGTCGCCGGCGGGGGCGGGGCGGTCTCCGGCTTCTCCACCTTCGCCCGCTCCTGCACGCGGGCGGCCAGCGCCTGCGGCACCACCAGCTTCGCCTGCTGCGGCTTGGGATCCTTCTTCGTCACCGCCAGCCCCTTGTCCACCAGGGCCGTTTCCACCTTCCGCCGCTCGGCCGCGAACTGCCGCGACTCGGTGGCCTGCTTCTGCTCCTGCGCCCGGGCGTCCGCCTTCACCGCCGACATCGCGATCGGCTGGGACGACACCTGCGACAGTTGCGACAGGGGGGCGACCACCACCTGGGCCGGCGGGTTGTTGACCACCACGGTGGTGTTGTTGTTCGTCGTGTTGTTGATCACCGTGGTCTGCTGCACCAGCGTCCGCGGCGGGCGGGGCACGTCGCCGCGGAACCGCCCGGTGTACACGGTGTTCAGGTTCGTCTGCCACTGCGGGGTGTCGCGGTACGACTGCGAGTAGTAGCTCCACAGCGGGTCGTAGCTGGTGCGGGTGATCACCTCCGTGCGGCGGACGCTCACCCCGGACCACGAGTTGAACCCGAGGCCGACGTACCGCTGCTCGAAGTAGTCGCCGAAGTAGTACGACGCCCGCCCGGTGCGGAAGAACAGGCAGGTGTGCAGGCTGGTGTCCGGCACCACGTACACCGGGGTGTACACGAACCGCGGGCGGAGGAGCGCCGCCGCCCGGAACCGCACCGGGGCGAACAGCACCCCGCGGGTGTGCAGCGGGCTGTCCCAGAAGCCGAGCACGAACACGTACCCGCACGGCGTCCAGCGGTAGTGGTCGGGAACCCACACCCAGTCCGGGCGGTGCCGCACCCAGAACCCCGGCCGCCACACGTACCGCGTCTCCCGGAACACCCAGCAGCCGGGGGTGTAGAAGCAGTCGTCCGACGGGGCGACCACGCTCGGCCCGCCCTCGATCAGTTCGGGCGGCGGCGGCAGGTACTCCAGTTGGGCCGGCTGTTCCTGTTTCAGGGCCACCACGTTCCAGAATCCCGACACCCACTGCCACCCGCCCTTCACCTCACGCCAGTCGCCCGGCACCCACACCCGGCCGGCCGGCGCGTTCCGCCAGAAGCCGCTGATCCAGGTGAACTCTTTGTCCTCTTCGTCCCAGTCCCAGTAGCCGGAGATCCACAGCACGTTGTCCCCGTCCGGCTTCTGGTCGGGCGGCAGCTCCTCCACCGGGTCGGGCGGGCGGTTGGCGATGACGGGACTGGCGACGGGCATCTCGCCGCTGGTGGCGAACGCCTCGTGCAGTTGCCCGCGGGCGAGCACTTCGGTGTCGTCGTCCGCCTTCGGCTGGGCCTGCGGCGGTTGGAGGGTCGGAACGGGTTGCGGCGGCTGAGCGAGGACCACCGCCCCGCCCAACCCGGCGACGACCAGTCCGGCCAGCAGTTGCAATCGTCTGAGGAAGCGCATTGGAACCTCCGTGGTGCATGTCCTGTGACACCGATCAAGCGCCAGGAGGAAGCAACACTTGCGCCGGGGATAGCCGACGCGGGTGATTTACGGAAGGCGGAGTGTCAAAGAATGTTCGGCCGGAAGTGGACCACCCAGACCGCAGAGGCGCAGAACTGAACTCAGGAAGCGTGATACTTTCGGCCGACAGACCGCTTTCGGGGGATCGCTTCCGCTTCTCGAAGGCACTCCAGAGCGTCGTATGCCATCGCGAACGCCTCCTCGACACTCCGCGCCTGTGTGATGATTTTCGGATTGAACGGGGACGTGACACTGAACCAATTGGATTCCGTGTCACGTTCGAGCAGCAAAGTGAGCGTGCCGTCGCTCACCACGTAGCGGGGGGGTGCGGCCGTCATGCGGTTTCCTCCAGCGTGATTGTACGCCCCGAGCGACTCCCGTCGCGACGGCTTGCGCGCCTGCGTCACTTCTTCTCCAGCACCCCGCCGGCCTTCAGCCACGCGGTCAGGCGGTCGGCCCACCCGGCGCAGTATTTCGCGTCCTTGCCGTCGCCCGTCCATGCCGGATCGGTGCCCAGGCCGATGCCGTGCTTGCCCTTCTCGTAGATGTGCAACTCCGCCCGCATCCGGAACGCCTTGTTCGTCTTCCGCTCCTCCATCTCGACCTTTTTCAGCGCCGAGTAGAACCGCACGGCGTTCTCCGGCAGCA
The DNA here is from genome assembly GCA_031441625.1 of Planctomycetia bacterium. Classification (GTDB taxonomy): domain Bacteria; phylum Planctomycetota; class Planctomycetia; order Gemmatales; family Gemmataceae; genus JALHQU01. The sequence continues at coordinate 1,231 of JANNQE010001309.1, read as the reverse complement.
CGCCGGCGTCCTCGTCGGTGTGGAAGATGAACGTCGGCGGGGTGTCCTTCGTGACGTGCTTCTCGTTGCTGAAGAACTCCAGGTCTTCGGCCTTAGGCTCCTTGCCGAGCAGGGCGTTGAAGCTGCCGCCGTGCGTGACCGCCTTGTCGCTCGTCACCACCGGGTACGCCAGCACCAGCCAGTCGGGGCGGCAGCTCTCCTTGTCGATGGGGTCTTTCGCGTTCGCGTCGCCGGCATCGAAGTGCGTGCCGGCGGTGCTGGCCAGGTGCCCGCCGGCGCTGAACCCCATCAGCCCGACCCGCTTCGTGTCGATGCCCAACTCCTTCGCCTTCGACCGCACCGTGCGAATGGCTCGCTGAGCATCGAGCAGCGGGGCCTTACCGAGCGGGGCGGGGCGGTCAGGCTGGGCGATGCGGTATTGCAGCACGAACGCCGTCACCCCGATCTTGGCGAAGTATTCGCCCACCTGCTTGCCTTCGTGGTCGGTGGCGAGGAAGCCGTACCCGCCGCCGGGGCAGATGACCACCGCCGCCCCGTTCGGCTCCTTCGCCTTGAACAGCGTGAGTTGCGGCTTGTCGAACCGGCTGTCGCCGACGGCGAGCGGGGCCTTCTCGGTCCAGAGGGGGAACGTCTCGTCGCCCTTCGGGGTGACAGACGGGTCGCGGGCGGGCTGAGCGAGCGTGAACGACGCCGCGAACAGGAGCGCAGGCAGCATGGGAGAAGCCTCAGCGGAAGGGTGAACCGCGAGGCTGAACGTAGCAGGCGGGGGAAGGGGTGGCTACAAACACTCCGTGGAGTGGCCTTGAAGTCAGTACCGAAATCGTCACTCATCCGCGATTTGCTTTCCGCCAGAGAGTTGGATGATGAAGGATTCACGTAGTCCTTCCTGCTCCCAGACCCCTTCGCCGACGAGAATGTGACCTAAGCTGTTTGAATACAGTGTAGCTTCAACTCGCGCTCGGTCGGTTCCGTGCCCGCGCGCCCAGACGGTATAACCGGGTGCCGTTGCCCCGATCCCCGAGTTTACGCTGCAATTGCAGGTGTTTTGGTGTCTCGCGGTCGGTTACTCACCTCTTTCGGGAGGGGCTGTGCGTGGAGGTACGCTGCATACGCTTGCACCCAAACTTTGCTGAGGACCAGCACCCGCAAGTCCACGATCACCTGACCGCCGTCAATTCCCCACGTCATCCCCGATCGCTTCAGACGCTGAGCGAACACCGTCTTGCAGGCG
>JANNQE010001308.1:0-1675 GCA_031441625.1 Planctomycetia bacterium | reverse complement strand
GGATTCACCTCCCCCCTTGTGGGGGAGGTCGCCGGGGTGAGCGGAGCGAACCCGGCGGGTGGGGGGTGCGGTGGACTTCCAGGGGGACACCCCGATTCCCCGACGGCATTGCCCCTCTCCGTCTCCACGAGCTACCATCGGTCATGACTCCCCACGTGCTCATCGTCGGCGGCGGGTTGGCCGGGCTGTGTTGCGGCCGCGAGCTGGCCCGCCGGAACATCCCCTTCCACATCCTCGAAGCGTCGGACGTAGTCGGCGGGCGGGTGCGGACCGACCTGCTCGACGGCTTCCGCCTCGACCGCGGGATGCAGAACTACCTGTCGTCGTACCCCGAAGGACAGCGGGTACTCGATTCCGACCGGCTGAACCTGAAGCCGTTCACGCGGGCGCTGTTGGTGCGGTTCGGCGGCAGGTTCCACCGCCTCGCCGACCCGCGGGACGCCTTCGCCACCGCCCTCGCCTCCGCCTTCTCGCCCGTCGGCACCTTCTCCGACAAGCTGGCTTCCGTGAAGCTGAAAGGGTTGGCGAACACCGACCCGGCGTGCGTGCGGGACGAGCCGACGGCCGAGTTCTTGCGCGACGTGGGCATCGGCCCGACCATGACCGACCGCCTGTTCCGCCCGTTCCTCGGCAGCGTGTTCCTCGAATCGGACTTGTCCACCTCCGCCCGCTTCTTCCGCTTCGTGTACCACCTGTTCGGCAAGGGCAACGCCTGCCTGCCGGCGTTCGGGATGCAACGGATCCCGGAGCAGATCGCGGCCGGGCTGCCGGCGGGGGCGGTGCGGTTGAACTGCCCGGTGGCCGCGATCACTGACACCGGGGTGTCACTGGCGAGCGGGGAGCACTTGCCCGCGCGGGCGGTGGTGATCGCCACCGACGGGCCGGCGGCGGTGGCCCTGAGCGGCGGGGCGATTCGCGGAGTCGGGTCGAACGGCACCACCACCGTGTACTACGCGGCGGACGTGTCGCCCCGTGCCGAGCCGGTGCTCATGCTGGACGGCGACGGGAGCGGGCCGACGTCGGCGGTGGCCGTGTTGAGCGAAGTGAGCCGCGAGTACGCGCCGGCGGGGAAGAGCCTGATCGCGGCGTCGGTGGTCGGCATCCCGGCCGACGACGACGACACCCTCGACGCACGGGTGCAGGCGCAGCTCGGCGGGTGGTTCGGTACGGCGGTGAGCGGCTGGCGATTGCTGCGGGTGTATCGCATCCGGCACGCGCTGCCGAGTCAGCCGGTGGGCACGTTGGAGCCGTGGGAACGGCCGGTGAAGTTGCGGGCGGGGTTGTACGTGTGCGGAGATCACCGCGACAACGCGAGCATCAACGGGGCGATGGTGTCGGGGCGACGAGCAGCGGAGGCGTTGGCGGGTGAGTGGGTGTGAAGTGTAGAGTATCGAAGTGCAAAAGAAACCGGGTCGCAGACAGCCTCTCCCTCTGTCTGCAACCCGGTTTGGCTCTCGCCGATAGAGTCATTTGCAGACACCGTGCCAAAGCCCGCAGCTGCGGCGTTCGATTCGCCACAAGAACCGACATTATCGTGGTTTGCGAAATTTTTCGTGCCGAGAGTCCTCGACTCTGCGCTCCTGACTTGCTCAGATACTTCTCATCGCCTGCCCTGATCCGCGGCGGAACGCACACGCAGTGCGCAGCAATAGTTCTGGTGTCCTGGCGAACGGCG
>JANNQE010001307.1:0-1529 GCA_031441625.1 Planctomycetia bacterium | reverse complement strand
CCCTCGCTCGCGCGTCGGGCTAACAAGACACCGCCATGACCCTGCACGCCGACGCCGTTCACTACCTCCGCGGGCTTCAAGACCGCCTGTGTGCCGCCGTTGAAGCGGCCGACGGCACCACCCAGTTTCGGGAAGACGCCTGGGAGCGGCCGGGCGGCGGGGGCGGCCGCAGCCGAGTGATGGAGGACGGCGGCGTGTTCGAGAAGGCGGGCATCAACTTCTCGGAAGTTCACGGCGAGTTCAGCCCGGAGTTCGCCAAGACGATGCCGGGCGACGGGCTGGCGTTCACCGCCACCGGCGTGAGCTGGGTGCTGCACCCGCGGAACCCGCACGTGCCGACCGTTCACGGCAACTTCCGCTTCCTCACGCACGGGTCGGCGAGCTGGTTCGGCGGCGGGTCGGACCTGACCCCGTACTACCCGGTGCTCGAAGACGTGGTTCACTTCCACCGCACCTGGAAGACGGCGTGCGACACGTTCGCCCCGGAAGTGGACTACGCCAAGATGAAGGCCGAGTGCGACAGCTACTTCTACCTGCCGCACCGGCACGAGCACCGCGGGGTCGGTGGCATCTTCTTCGACCACTTCACCGCCGGCGGGGACATGCCGAAGGCGTTCGCGTTCGTGCGGCAGGCGGCGGACAGCTTCCCCACCGCGTATCTACCCATCGTGGACCGCCGTAAAGTCACGCCGTACACCCCGGAGCAGCGGGCGTTTCAGGAGTACCGGCGGGGGAGGTACGTCGAGTTCAATTTGATCTACGACCGCGGCACCATCTTCGGGCTGAAGACGAACGGCCGCACCGAGAGCATCCTGATGAGCCTGCCGCCGGTCGTGCGGTACGTGTACGACTGGAAGGCCGAGCCGGGCACGCCAGAAGCGGAGTTGACCGAGTATTGGCTGAAGCCGCGGGAGTGGGCGGAGATGGCATCCGGCGAGCGGGGGGCGTAAGCCCCCTGGTTCCGAACACCAGCACCAGGGGGCTAACGCCCCCCGCTCGCCTTACCAAACAAGTTGCCCAACTCCAGCCGCACCTCTTTCGTGTCGGCGGCCTTCACGACGGCCGCGTTCGCCTTCGCCAGCAGGTCCGTCTCCATGTCCGGCTTCACCTTCTTGATGACCTCGTGGACCGCCTTGCCGAGCGCCTTCGCGGCCGGGCCGTCCACGCCGAGCGTGTGCTCGCACTCCAGATCCCAGTAGCTCAGCTTGGCGTCCGTCACCCGCACCCGGAGCACCACCGTCGGCAGCAGTGCCCCCGGCGCGTACTCGTTCCGGCTGGTCAGTTCCACCGTCATCGTCAGCCCGGCGGTACACTTCGCCCGCGTCTCGCCGCCGTACATCCGCTTGCCCAGCGCCCACACCTGCTGTTCGTACTTCAGTTTCACGTCGGTCTGCAACACGGCGTCGAACAGCGTCTTGCCGGCCTCCGGGGTGCGGGTGTCGCCGACGGTCAGCTTGAGCGTCTTCGCCGGGTCGGCGGCCTCCACCGTCACCCGCTCCCAGTGGCCGTCGTTCTTCACGTCCTTCATC
>JANNQE010001306.1:0-4296 GCA_031441625.1 Planctomycetia bacterium | reverse complement strand
TTTGCGGAAATCCGCGTCCAGCGACAAGTCCTGTGCGCCAACGCCCAAGTTCATGCACCGTTCACCACGCCAACACCGGAATCATGCTGGAGTTCGCAGGATCAGGGCGATTGCACCCTTGTTCACCGCCACATACCCGCTATGAAACAGCTCATTCTACTCGGCCACCGTCGCGCCGTTCGAGTCGATGATGTCGAGGTCGCCCGAGGCTGCGAGAGGACCCGGAACCGGCTCCGGCAGGGCGATCACTCGCACGGGCCAGCGGTGGTCGTTGAAGTCCCAGTCGGACTGGTTGGGGAAGTTGGTCAGGTCTTCCAGCCGCACTTCGAGGTCGGTGACGGCGGGCGGTGGGCCGGCGGGTGGCGGGGGCGAGTTGGGCGGCGGGGCTTCCGGGTCGAGGACGACGAACGGGACCGACACGGTGGTCGTCACGCGGGCGGTGGTCGGGTTGAACACGTAGGTGGTGGTGGTGCCGTTAATCAGCACGTTCACGGTGCCGATGATCGCTTGTCGGGCCGCTTCCTGTGGGCTGGTCGCGTCCACGTATACCGTGCCGAACTCGTCCGGCTGCAAGCTCGGGTCGGTCTGCGATCCACCCGACACGACGTATGCGGCCGAGTCGCCGTGAATGCCGATGGCGTCGCTGGTGAGAGCCACGGCGAACGGGGTGGGGTTGGTGCGATCTTCCATCACATCCAAGATCGGACGAATAAGACCATGACGGGGGGGGCGACTGTCGCGGCTCATGGTGCCGGGTCAGTGCTGTGATCTGGTGTCTATTCAGCAAACTATCCGGGCTGTCCGGGCCACCGCAAGCAGATTACTTCCAGAATCTGGATTTCGAAGCGCGAGCGTCGTTCAGATACTATTTCTTCCGGTCGAACGCGGATGGTTCCGGAGGGGGGTGTGCATGTCGGCCGGAATCAAATTCGAAGTGGTCCACTTGCGGGCGGCGTCACCGCAACTCCAGCATCCGCACCTGCGAGAGAGGGAGCTCGTCCTCGCCGATGAAGTACACCTTCGCCCCGATCGCGCACACCGGGCCGATGTCTTCGGACGTCCAGTCCACCGCTTCGCCTAGCGCGAAGTCGTCCCCGCCCTCGGCCGACAGCGGGTAGACCAGTGGCATGACCACACCGACCGTCCGGCCGTCGGTCAGCCGGATTTCAGCAGGGCGGTACACCATTTCGATCACTCCAGTCGCGTCCGGCAGCACCACCGCCCGCACCAGCTCGAACGGCATCCACAGGTATCGCCCGCCGACGAACACCTCGAACACGCTGGCGAACCGCTCGTCGCCGTCCCGCAGGCCGGCGAACTCGCGGCCGTCCACGAACCCCCGCACCTCCGGCGTGGCGGTATCGGCCCGATCAATCCAGTTGAGGCTGGCGTTCATTTCCCCCGCTTCCAAAGCCCGCGCCGCGTTCCACCGCCGCATCGCGTGAGTCGGCGGGTCGGACAGGAACTCCGGTCGTCGCCGCAGGTGGTTCCGCTTGTGAATCGCCCTCAGCAGGTGACGGAAGCGCCGTCGGCTCGCCGACCAACTCGGCTCGTCTGACGTGATCGCATCGAGTTGCGAGCGGGCGTCGGCAAGTTGATCGGCGAGAACCAAAAGTTCAAACAGGAACAGCCGGGCCGACGGCGACGGGTCGGCGTCCACCGTCAGCCGCTGCACGGACACGGCGTCCGTCAGGCGGCCGTCGGCGAGTGCGTCGCGGGCCGTAGTCATCGGAACAGTCCCCCGGAGATGGCGACCAGCCCGCCGATCAGTAGCAACCCGACCACCGCCAGCACGACGAGCACGACCACCCACCGCGGGCGATTCGGCAACACCGCCGGGGCCGACGGTGGGGCGATCTCTTCCACGGCCGAGGGCGGGTCGGGGTCGGGAATGCGGGGGCGGGTGGCGTCCGCGTCCGGATCGGCGGGAGCGTTCGGCGCGAGGACAGTCGGCGCGCCGTCTTGAAACGCCGACCCCGGCGCGAGGCGGACTTGCTCGACCAGCTTGGCCAGGCGGTTCGGCCCGGTCGTCATCACGGCCAACCGCCGCGACACGTCCGCCGCGCTCGGCCGGCTGTCCGCTCGCTTCGACAACATTTCGGCCACCAGGTCCGCCATCTCGACCGGGCAGTCGGGGCGGAGCGTCCTCAGGGGCGGCGGGGCGGTGATCAGGTGGGCGTGTTTGCGGTCGGCGACCGAGGGGAAGGCGCTGCCGCCGAACGGCGTGTGCCCCGCCACCGCCTGAAAGAGGACGCACCCGAGGCCGTACACGTCGGCCCGGTCGGTCACGTCGCCGGGCAGCACCCACTGTTCGGGGGCCATGTAGTCTTGCGTGCCGAGCACGGTCGGCCCGGTGATCCGCGCGTCCGACCGCCCGATCACCGACACGAACACGGCCAGCCCCAGGTCGAGCAGTTTCACCACCCCGCCGGCCGTCACCATCAGGTTGCTCGGCTTCACGTCGCGGTGGACGATCCCCTTCTCGTGCGCATGGGCGAGGGCGTCGGCTGCCTGCCGGCCGAACTCGGCCACGTCGCCCGCCCGCAGCCCGCCCGGAATGCGGAGCAGTTTCGTCAGGTCGATGCCGTCCACCAGTTCCATCACCAGGTACGGGATGCCGCGGTCGTCGCCGGCGTCGGTCGCCCGCACCACGTTCGGGTGATCGAGCCGACCCGCCGCCCGCACCTCCCGCTCGAACCGCACCATGTACTCCGGGTCCACCGCCGCCAGCCGCGGCAGCACCTTCAGCGCCACCGCCTTGCCCAGCCGCTCGTGGTCGGCCTCGTATACCGCCCCCATGCCGCCGCGGCCGATGAGTCGGCGGATGCGGTACGGGCCGATGGTTTCCATCACCGCTTTGTCTGCACTCGGGTTCACCTGCGGGAAAGCGACGGCCGACGACTCGACCGGGTCGATGGGCTCGGGGAAGGTGCGGGGGGCGGGGGCAGCGCGGCCGGTGGCCGACGACTGCGCCCGGCAGAGGGGGCAGCGGCGGAGGTGGTTGCCGATCCGCAGGTGCGCGTCGGTGGGCAGGGTGCCGTCGTAGAACGCGGCCAACTGTTCGGCGCTCGGGCAGTGGTCGCGTGACTGCACGGAGGGGATGGTCCGGTGGGCGGAAGGAACACGGCGATTATAGCCGCCAGTCGCACGCACGCACGATACACTCCCATCACCCCCGCCGCACGGGAGGTAGCGTTGACTGCGGCGTTACGCCGCGGATGACAGTGGGACGGCCCACGAACATTCGGAAGTGCTCCGCACTTCCTTCCCCGGCGTCACTGACAGGTCAGTTAACGCCGGGGAGGCCATGACGGGAGGTCAGTACCCCTGCGGCGGGGGACTTTCACTGCTCACAGCATCCGCACCAGTTTCTCGAACACCTTCTCCTCGCGGTACAGGGCCGCGCCGAACTTCTCCAAGTGTTCCCGCTTCTCCTCACTCAACACCGGGTCACGCAACACGGCCAGAGTGTGTTCGAGTTGTTCCACCGTGGCAGGGGCGGACCAGCACGCCGACACTTGCGGGAAGCTGAGCGTGTAACGGTAGCAGTCGGCGGGGGTCGGTGGCGTAAGGCCGGCGACGGGTTGCAGCAGCCTGCCGTAGCAGAGGTTGTTGAAGGTGATGACACTGGTGCCCGCGGGCACGAACGGGAACACGCCCGTTTCCGCCCCGCGGTGCCCGGCACTGTGCCGAGCCATGACCGGGTTCCACCCTTCTTGCATGGCGCGCACCAGCAGCGGGCGGTTGTGAGACGACAGCCCGACCGACCGCACTTTGCCCTCGGCTTTCAACTTCTCGACGGTGCTTCGCAGGTCGTCCGTCATGCGGTCCCACGACTGGACCCAGAACACCAGGAACAGCCCGAGTTGCTCCACCTTCAACATCCGCAGCGCCCGCTCCACGTCGGTGCGGATGCGCTTGCCCTCCGCCTCGAACGTGCCCGCGACCATGTCAAACTGCCGGCGGTGGGCAGGGGAAAGGCGGGTGCTGAAGTCGGTGAGCGTGGCGTAGTTCGGCTCCCAGAAGAACCAGTTGACACCCGCCTCCGCCGCCCGCACGAACCCCTCGACCGGCAGCAGGTAGTGCCCCGACACGCCGAGCCGCGACACCCGCAGCCTCTCAGGCCCGAGGTTCACTGACAACGGGCTGTCACCGAGTGGGGCGGCGAGCGGTTCGGGTGGCGTGGCGGATCGGACGGGCGGCTTCCACGGGTTCGCGGGGGTGACGGTCCAGAGCGGTACCTTTGCTGTGCGGCACGCGGCCTCGAGTTGGGTCCACGAGGTGGCGGTGGTGGGA
>JANNQE010001305.1:0-6243 GCA_031441625.1 Planctomycetia bacterium | reverse complement strand
GGGGGGGGGGGGCCCGCCCCACGGGGTGCCCCCCCCCGGGGGGGGTGATGGTGAGGACGGGCTGGCCGACGGAGTCGCCCGGGTCGACGGGCGGCAGGTTGGCCAACTGCACCAGCCGCACCCGCCAGTGGGGGGCGGCACGCCCGCACCCCGCGGATCAGGTTGCGGGTGTACCGCCCGATGCCCCGCTCGCGGGAGGCCGATTGCAAACACTGGGCGTCGATCAGCAGGTCCAACACACGGCTTCTCCGCGACCACCAGGGCGACGGCGGTCACCCGCTCGGCCGAGTCCGCTCGCGCGGCCGTCGCCTCGTCCGCCGTCAGCACCCACGAGTCCCCGTCGCGGACGCCGAACGCCACCTGCCGCACCCGCAGCGGGGCCAGCAGTTCGTCCAGTTGCGAGCGGTCGTACACCCGGTGGAGGGGCGTGATTGTGGCCCGCCCGAACGGCACGGTCAAGACGAACGTGCCGCCCGGCTTGAGCGTGCGAACCGCCTCGCGGAGCGCGGCCCCGTCGGCCGTCGCGTCCCCCCTCGTGGACCACCCCAGCCCGGCGTGCTCGCCGGCCGTCAACCGCACGGCCACGTCGAACGACCCGTCGGGGAACGGCAGGTCGCCGAGCGTCGCCTGCACCTGGGTGAAGTTCGGGTGCTCCAGGGGCAGCCGCCGAACGTCCACCCCGACCACCCGGTAGCCCAGGCCGGCCAACTCGGCCGACGCGCCGCTCTCGGCGCACCCCAAGTCGAGCACCCGTGCCGGTGGGCGGGGCACGCGGGAGTGGGCGAACAGGTGCTCCAGAACCCGCTCGGTGACAGCGACGGTCGGCGGGCGGGCGGACGCCGGCGGCGGGGTGAACGGCAGCCCGGCGTCACCGGACGCCGCGGCACTCTCGCCGCCCGCCCGCTCCCGGTTCGACTTGCGAACCGCCGCCAGTTCGGCCTTCGCCTGCCGCAGGGCGGCGGACACCTCCCCCAGCCGCGAGTTGGTCAGGCGGTGGGCGGCCAGCAGGTCGGCCAGTTCGGCCCGCACCTGGAGCACCTGCTCGCGGAGTTCGGCGGCGGTGGTGTCGCACTTGTCCAGGCGGGCGGCGGCGGCGGCCTCCGACTGACGGCGGACGGCCACCTGCCCGGCCAGCGACTCGATCACCCCGTGGTTGTACCGCGTCTGGAAGTCGAGCCACGGGCGGAGGAACACCTTGCACAGGCCGCGGGCGGCGCGGACGAGCGGGGCGAGCGGGCCGGGCTTGGCGGTGGCCTTGTGGGCGAGCAGCCCGGACAGGGGCATGAGGTGGGAGTGGATGTCGTCGGCGACGGCCGGCGGCACCGCCGCGGTCGCGTTGGACACTTTGGCGCGGGCCAGGGCCATGTCCAGTTCGCGGCGCAACTTGCGAGCCAGATCGCCGGTCGCCGACACCGGCAATTGCAATTGCGTGGGCACCACCATATCAACCCTCTCACTCAGGCCGACCCTGGGTCGGACGCCGAACCGTGCTGCGGCACCTCGTTCCCCATCCAGAGCGTGGAAGGGGGAGGTGCCGTCGGACCACGCGGTAATAAGAGAGTAATCGGGAAGGGCGGGATCGGGAAGTGAGCGAAACGCCGGAGTTTGGGGCGGTGGCGATGCCGCCCCTCCCAAACCCCGCACCTCACGCCGTCTTCGCCGGTGCCGTCTTCGCCTTCTCGAGCCGGTGGGCCATCCGCGATTTCAGGCGGGACGCCTTGTTCGCGTGAATGTACCCTTTGCACCCGGCGCGGTCGAGCAGTTGGCCGGCCTTCTTCATCTCGTCGCCCGCTTTGGTCAGGTCGCCCGTCTTGGCGGCGGACAGGAACGCCCGCACCTGGGCCTTCACCTTCTTGATGATGGCCCGGTTGTGCAGCTTCCGCTTCTCCGCCTGCTTCATCCGCTTCCAGGCGCTCGTCGTGTGGGGCATGGGTGGTTCTGGGGGTGGGGGTGTGGTGGTGGTGGGTGTGTTTTGTTTTTGGCGAACCCGGCCCGCAAGGGCCGCGTGGGGGAATCAACCACCCACCGACCTTGCGGTCGGGGTTCGCCCGGAATGTCAGGCCGCGCCGACGCGGTACCGCACGAACTTGGTCGGGGTCAGGCCGGCCTTCTTGAGCGTGTCGCCGACGGTCGTGTTCGGGTATTTCACCCCGTTCACCATCGGCTGCTCGACCAGGACGGTCTCGGCCATCCACGCCTTCAGCTTGCCGTCGGCCATCTTCTCGATGATGTTGGCCGGCTTGGTGGCGTTCTTCGGGTCGGCCTTGATCCCGTCGGCGATGAACGCCTTCTCCTTGTCCAGCACGGCCGCCGGCACTTCGGCCGCCGTGAAGTACGGCGGGTTGAGCGCGACCACGTGCGCCCCGATGTCCTTCAGCAGTTCGTCGGCCTTGGCGGTGCCGCCGCACTGCACCAGCGCGCCGCCCATCAGGTCGTGGTGGACGTAGAAGCCGAACACGCCGCCGGTCAGGCGGGTGAAGCGGTGGATGACCATCTTCTCGCGGATCAGCCCGACCGTCTCTTCCAGGCGGTTCGTCACTGCGGGCATGGCCATCAGCGCGGCCACGTCGGCCGGGTTGTGCTCGATGACCGCCTTCGCCACGTCGTCGGCCAGCTTGCCGAACAGGTCGTTCTTGGCGGTCGGCGCGCTCTCGCAGCGGAGTTCGACGATGACGGCGGTGTCGCCCTGAATCAGGACGGCCACACGGCCCTCGGCCGTCTCGTTCTGGTCACGCTTCGTGATCGTGATCTTGTTCCAACTGCGGAGGATGTCCACCGCTTTGTCGAGGTCGCCGCCGGCTTCGCCCAGGGCTTTCTTGCACTCCATCAGCGGGCGGTCCGTCCGCTTGCGGAGTTCGTTCACGGCGGCGGCGGAAATCTGGCTCATGTCGGCCTCACGGCTCCGGGTGCGTTGGTTCCCCTCTCCCCGCTGGGGAGAGGGGGACAAGACTACGACACGCCGGCGGGGGCGGGGTTCGCCGGGCGGCCTTGCGGTTGCTGGCGGGGCGGTTGTTGCTTGAAGTTGCCTTGCTGTTCGGGCGGCAGGGCGGCGCGGCCTTCGAGCACTGCGTCGGCCAGCTTGCCCACCACCACTTCAATGGCCCGGATGCTGTCGTCGTTGCCCGGAATCGGCAGGTCGATGGTGTCCGGGTCGCTGTCGGTGTCGATGAGCGCGATGGTGGTGATGCCCATCCGCTTGGCTTCCTTCACCGCGATGTGCTCCCGCTTCGGGTCCACGATCACCAGGGCGTCGGGCAGGCGGTTCATCTCGCGGATGCCGAGCAAGTTGCGGCGGATCTTGAGCAACTCGCGGTTGAGCGTGCTCACCATCTTCTTCGAGTAGTTGCGGATCGGCGCGTTGTCCGGTGCCCGTGCCAGGTCCAGCTTGCCGGCGTCGGTGATCATGCCGGCGATGTACGCCGTCATGTCGTGGCGGGCCGGGTTGTCGCCCTGCGGCAGCCACATGCCCTCGAGTTCCTTCAGCCGGTTCAGCCGGTTGCGGATGGTCTTGAAGTTCGTCAGCGTGCCGCCCAGCCACCGCTCGGACACGTAGGGCATGCCGCACTTGGCGGCTTCCTTCTCCAGGATGTCTTTGCCCTGACGCTTGGTGCCGACGAACAGCACCAGGCTGCCGCGGCCGGTCAGTTGGCTCAGGTAGCGGTAGCTCCGCAGCAGACCTCGGACGGTTTCCCGGAGGTCGATGATGTGGATCAGGTTCCGCTTGCCGTAGATGTACGGCCGCATCTTCGGGTTCCAGCGGCTGGCGCGGTGGCCGTAATGCACCCCGGCTTCCAGCATCTCTTTGACGTCTACGAGGGCCACACGAGACCTCCTTTTGCGGGTCGAAACGGGGCACACGCCCGCGACGCCCGGCGACGGACACGGAACACCCCGACACGGTTTCTGGGGTGGGAACCGATCAGTGTAGCGGGAAATGGCACTTGGCCAAGAGGAAGCGGGGGGTTGCCGACTCGTCGGCGGCGGTGGCAACCCTTACACTGTCCGAAGACTCTGCCGGGTGGTGGGGTCGGACCGTCTGGGCGAATCGGCCGGCCGACCCGCCACCGCCCGCCCGGTCGTCGGTCGGATTGTCGGGCAAGCACGGACGCGGCCGGACGATTTCAGTTGTCGGGAGACCCCCGTTCGGAGTGCCGCACCATGAAGCGCCGCCTGTTCGCCATCACCGTTGCTACCGTGTTCGCGGCCGCCGGCACCGCCCCGGCGATCGATCTGGGGTTCGGCCTGTTCAAGAAGCGGCAGGATAAGAAGGAGGCGACGAAGCCGGAGACCCCGGCCGACAAGCAGCACATCGCCACGCTCGAATCGGACCGCGACGAGGCCAAGCGGAAGGCGGCGGCGGCGGCGCTCAAGTCGGCCGACCCGAAGCCCAACTTTGACGCCGTCGCGGCGCTCAGCAGTGCCGTCCTCCGCGACCCGTCGCCGGACGTGCGGGCGACCGCGGCCGACTCCCTCGCCGCGTTCAAGGTGGTGTACCAGCAGGCGGTGACGGCGCTGGAGAAGGCCGAAACGGACGACCCGGACAAGGGCGTGCGGGCGACGGCGAAGGCGGCCCTGTGGCAATACTCTTTGAGCGGGTACAAGCCTACGACGACCACCTCGCGGTCGCAGTCGGCCGAACCGCCGCTCGCCCGCCCCGCCGCCAAGCCGACCACGCCGACGGTGGTGGTGGCCGCCAAGCCGACCACGCCGGACACCGGCTTCCGGGCGATCACGCAAGGGCCGGGCACGGCCACGCCGTTCGCGCAGTCGGCCGAGCCGCCGCTGGCCAAGCCGGTGTCGAAGCCGACGCCGGAACCGAAATCGGTACCCGAGGCGACGCCGGTGAGCGTGCCGAAGTTGGTCATCCCGCAGCGGATGCCGAGCACGGTGGAAGCGCCGCAAGCGGAACCGCCGAAGGCGGAACTGCCGGCCTCGTCGCTGCCGTCCATCAACTCGGCATCGCCCCTACCCCTGCCGAGCGTGCCGGCGATCCCCGGCCTGCCCCAACCCAAACCCGTGCCGACCGTCCAACCGCCGAAGTGACCTGCCGCATTATTGTCGCCGCCACGCTCCGCGGGGCGGAACTGTTGACCGCCCGCGGAGCGAACGGCGACTCTCCCTGCCCCACCTCCCGCCGTCCCGTCGCCCGGACGTCCATGACCCGCCGTTTCGCCCCGCCCCCGTGGGTGCTCGCACTCGCCCTCGTCGCGGTCGTGTTCGCCGTCGATCTGTCGCTCCCCCTGGGCGTGGCGGCGGCCGTGCCGTACACGTTCGCCGTGCTGCTGGCATTGGCCGACCGCCGCGGGTGGGTGGGTCCGGCCGTCGCCGGGCTGTGCGGGGTGTTCACCGTCCTCAAGCTGGGCCTGAACCCTGACCGCGGCGAGACGGAGTTGTGGAAGGTGTTCGCCAACCGCTGCCTCGCCCTGTTCGCCATCGGCGTGACCACCGTACTCGGCGTGCTGCGACGGCAGGCGGCGGCGAAGCAGCGACGGGCGGAAGAGCAACTGCGGGCGCACCAGGCCACGCTCGCGCACGTTGGGCGGTTGAGTCTGCTCGGTCAGGTCGCGGCCGGGCTGGCGCACGAGGTGAACCAGCCGCTGTCGGCGATGGGCTTGCAGGCCGAGATCGCCGGCCGGCTGGCGGTGCCCGGCGAACCGCTGCGGCCCGAAGTGGCGGAGGCGCTGAAGGAGATCGCGGCGCAGTCGGCCCGTGCCGGCGAGATCATCCGCGGGGTACGGCGAATGGCCCGCCGCGGGACACCCGGCACCGACCCCGTGCCGATGGATGAAGTCGTCGTGTCGGCGGTCGGACTGCTGGAATGGCAGATCGGCCGGGCCGGTGCGATGGTGAAGGTGAACGCCGGCGGGCCGACGGCGGTGGTGGACGCCGACCGCATCCAACTGGAACAGGTGCTCGTGAACCTACTCCAGAACGCGCTCGACGCCGTGACCGGCCAGCCCGACGGCCGACGGCTGGTGAATGTGACGACCACCGCCGACGCAGAAACCGTCACGGTGCGGGTGACGGACAGCGGCCGAGGCGGGTTCGACCCCGGCCGGCTGTTCGAGCCTTTTTACACGACCAAAGAGGGCGGACTGGGGCTGGGGCTGGCCATCAGCCGGAACATCGTGGACGCGCACGGCGGGAGGCTGTGGGCCGAGCCGACCGCGAGCGGGGCCGACTTCGCGTTCACCCTGTTCCGCCGCACAGACGGGAGTGGCGAGTGATGCGGCCCTCTGGTGG
>JANNQE010001304.1:0-3536 GCA_031441625.1 Planctomycetia bacterium | reverse complement strand
GGGTGGGGCTGTGGAACCGGGAACGGAGTGACGGGGTGGGCGTTCGGCTCACCCGGTCACTCCGTTCCCGGTTCCATTTGTGCGGGCCGGTCGGGTAAAATGCCGGCCGGAGGACACCGCCATGCCGATTCACGACTGGACCCGGATGCAGACCGGGGACTTCCACCACTTCCATCAACGGTGGATTCAAGACATCGCCGCGGCCCTCAATTCCGGCGGTTTGCCGCCGGAGTACATGGCCCTGTCCGAGCAGATCACCGGCCGACCCGTGCCGGACGTGGTGACGCTGAACACGTCCGGCCGTTCACCGAAGGGCGACCCCGGAGGGTTGGCGGTGGCCGACGCCCCGCCGTCGGCGCGGGTCATCGCCCGAACCGAGAAAGCCATCTACCAGCGGAAGAAAAACCGGGTGGTGATTCGACACGGACGGGGGAAGGTGGTGGCGATCATCGAACTGGTGTCGCCGGGCAACAAGGACAGCGTGAACGCCCTCCGCACGTTCGTCGAGAAGGCGTGTGACATCCTCAACCAAGGCGTCAGCCTGATGGTGGTCGATCTGTTCCCGCCGACCCGCCGCGACCCGCAGGGCATCCACCAGGCCATCTGGGACGAGTACGCCGGCGAAGAGCCGTTCGACTTCCTGCCGGACAAGCCGCTAACAGTGGCGAGTTACGTCGGCGGGGACGTTCCCACCGCCTATGTCGAATCAATCGGGGTGGGCGACGTGCTGCCGAGCCTGCCCATCTTCCTGAGCGAAGACCACTACGTGCCCGCCCCGCTGGAGGAGACGTACGCGCAGGCGTGGGCGGTGTTCCCGCAGATGCTGAAGGACGTGATGGAGGGGCGGGGCCAACCGGTGGCGTGAGCCGCTTCCGACGGGGGGCAGCCTACCCGTTTCGCCAGAACGGAGAACACCAATTTTTTTCTTGCGCCGCCTCCGGCGGCAAGGGCGAAGACAGAAGAAAAAATAATAAAACAGACAAACGGAAAATTGTAACTCAGTCCAGGCAGAACACGACCCGGAAGCCGTAGTTGCCGCGACGGGCACCCGGCCCAAGCCCGCCGCGGGCGGCGGCGCGACAGATCCCCGGAGCGTTGTTCCAGGAACCGCCACGCAGGATACGATACTTTTGTTCACCATCTCGACACTCCGGGTCAGCCGCCAGCGAGCGGGCGTAGAACCCGGCGTCGTACCAATCGGCACACCACTCCCACACGTTCCCGTGAACGTCCGCCAACCCCCACGGGTGCGGGAACTCCGCCGCAAACTTCCCCACCGCCGAAGTCGCGTCCAGATACGGCCCCGTCGCCTCCGTGCCGTAGGGGTAGTTGCCGTCGCAGTTCGCCTGCGTGCCGTTCAGTTCGCTCCCCCAGAAGAACGGCGTCGCCGTCCCGCCCCGGCAGGCGTACTCCCACTCCGCCTCCGTCGGCAACCGCACCGCCTTCCCCGTCACCTCCCGCACCTTCGCGCAGAACGCCTGGGCGTCGTCCCAACTCACCTGATCCACCGGCAGGTCGTCACCCTTGAAGTGGCTCGGGTCGGTGCCCATCACCGCCCGCCACTCCGCCTGCGTCACCGGATGCACCCCGCAGAAGAACCCCTTCGTCAGACGCACCTCATGTTGCAACTCGTCGTCGGAACGCTCCGCCTCCGCCTCCGGACTGCCCATGAGGAACGACCCCGGCGAGCAGTAGGCGAAGGCCATTTCCACCCCGCCGGGAAGGAGTAGCGTCGTCCGCAACACCCGACGGAGCGCCCAGCACTCGACGCGATGCGGCTCGTGATTCCGCAGGTGATTGAGCAAGCCGAAGTGGTCGCACCCCGCCTCCTCGAGCGCGTCGGCCAGGATCGGCAGGCGGTCGAAGGCGTTCTCCGCGGCGATGCCGCGGGCGAGCAGCAGCACGGTCTCGGACAGCCACGCCGGATCAACGTCGGAGGCGTCGGCCGGCGTCAGGTGCGAGCAGGGCATGGGGGAAGTGTAGTGGCGGGCGCGTCCGGGGTGGGACACGACCGCCCGCGGGTGGCCACGGCTGGCTACGCGATCAAATCTGAGATCACCTTCGCCTCTTCGACGCCGGTCAGCTTCTGGTCGAGGCCCTGGTAGCGGTAGGTGAACTTCTGGTGGTCGAGGCCGAGCAGCTTGAGCACCGTGGCGTGGAAGTCACGGATGTGGACCGGGTTCTCGGTGATGTTGTAGCTGAAGTCGTCCGTCTCCCCGTACACCGTGCCCGCCTTCACCCCGCCGCCGGCCATCCACATGCTGAAGCACCGCGGGTGGTGGTCCCGCCCGTAGTTCGTCTTGGTCAGCGTGCCCTGGGTGTACGTCGTTCGGCCGAACTCCCCGCCCCAGATGACCAGCGTGCTGTCCAGCAGTCCCATCCGCTTCAGGTCTTGCACCAGCCCGTAGCACGGCTGGTCCACGTCGCCCACCTGGAACTTCATGCGGCCGGGCAGGTTGCCGTGGTGGTCCCAGTTGTTGTGGTAGATCTGCACGAACCGCGTGCCGCGTTCGACCAGCCGGCGGGCGGTCAGCACGCTGTTGGCGAACGACCCCGCCTTCTTCACGTCCGGCCCGTACATCTCCAGCGTCTTCGCGTCCTCCTTGCTCAGGTCGGTCAGTTCGGGCACGCTCCGCTGCATGTTGAACGCCATCTCGTACTGACTGATCCGCGTCAGCGTCTCCGGGTCGCCGGTGGTCTGGTGGCCGAGTTCGTTCAACTTCTTCAGCCCGTCGAGGGTGGTCCGCCGCACGTCCCGGCTGACGCCGGGCGGGTCGGTGATGAACAGGATGGGGTCGCCCTTCGCCCGGAACGACACGCCCGCGTGTTCACCGGGCAGATACCCCGACTGCCACAGGCGGGCGCTGATCGCCTGGATTTGCTCGGTGTTGGTCGGCTGGGCGACCATCACCACGAACGTGGGCAGGTCCTGGTTCAGGCTTCCCAGTCCGTAGCTCATCCACGCCCCCAGGCACGGGCGGCCGGTCACCTGGTTGCCCGTCTGCATGAAGGTGATGGCCGGCTCGTGGTTGATGGCCTCGGTGTGCATGGTCTTGATGATGCACAGGTCGTCGGCCATCTTCGCCTTCCACGGGAGCGCTTCGGAGATCCACGCCTTCCCCTGGCCGTGCTGGGCGAACTTGTAGATGCTCGGGGCGATGGGGAACCGCTTCTGCCCGCTGGTCATCGTCGTCAGCCGCTGGCCGTTGATGATGGAATCGGGCAGATCCTTGTCGAACATGTCGGCCAGCTTCGGCTTGTAGTCGAACAGGTCGATCTGGCTCGGCCCGCCGACCATGTGCAGGTAGATGACGTTCTTCACCTTGCTCGGGAAGTGCGTGCCGGCGAGGGCGGCGTTCTTGCCCCCGGTGGGCACGCCTTTGGCTTCCGCCGCCTTGCCGTCGCGGGCCAGGAGGGAGGCGAGGGCGGCGGTGCCGAGGGACAACCCGGCCGAGCCGAAGAAGGCCCGGCGGGTGTGGTGGGCGGCGAACGCGGACGGGAAGAGCGGGGTCATGGGGGGAGGCTCTGTTAGGGGT